>CAMWRR010000024.1 GCA_947176715.1 uncultured Rikenellaceae bacterium
CCATAATAGAGGCCCTCAACTCCGGCACCCCCATGATAACCACCAAAGGGGGCGTCTTCGGCGAGACTGGCGGCGACGCATGCCTATACGTCGGCCCTTACGAGCTCGACGAGATGATAGAGGCCCTGCACAAGGTGCTCGACGACAAACAGACCCGACAGGAGATGAGAGAGACAGGATACAGATGGGTGGAACGCTTCCGCGACAACGCCGTGGCGGCGAACCTGCGGGATGTTTATCATAAGGTGCTGTAACCGCCCTGCCTTCGGCCATGCGCCGCAACGCCGCACCATGACGGAGGAGGCGCACCACGGTTCGACTTTTACGCACAGCGGAGGTCGGGACAAATAAATCGGATAAAAATTTCACCGTATAATAATAATTACTATCTTTGTAAGATAGTTTCGGTTTCTAATCGGAGTTGTAACAACAATCAAAACTACAAATAAGCAATGGAAATTTCACACATCGAACACATCGGCATCGCGGTCGAAAGTCTCGAAGCCGCCATCCCGTTCTACGAACAGGTTCTGGGTCTGAAATGCTACAGTATCGAGGAGGTCGCCGACCAGAAGGTCAAGACCGCCTTCTTCATGGTGGGCCACACCAAGATAGAGCTTCTGGAGGCTACCTCTCCCGACAGCTCTATAGCCAAGTTCATCGAGAAGAAAGGCCCCGGTATGCACCACATGGCTTTCGCTGTCAAGAACATAGAGGGCGCGTTGGAAGAGGCTCAGGAGAAGGGCGTGAAACTTATCGACGCAGCTCCCCGCGGCGGCGCCGAGGGATTGAGCATAGCGTTCCTCCACCCCAAGAGCACCAACAGCGTGCTCACGGAGCTTTGCGAAGATAAAAACAAATAATAATCACCCGAAGCCCCTCCGGACACAGGGCGGGGCTTTCTATCTTTTTAAAACACCAACACTATGAGTGCCAACACAGACAAGATAAAACATCTGATAGAGCTTCGTGAAGAGGCCAAGAGAGGCGGCGGCGAAAAACGTATCGAATCGCAACACGCCAAAGGCAAGCTGACGGCCCGCGAACGCATCGAGATACTTCTCGACGAGGGTTCGTTCGAGGAGTTCGACATGTTCGTAAAACACCGTTGCACCAACTTCGGCATCGACAAAGAGAACTACTACGGCGACGGTGTCGTTACCGGCTACGGTACCATCGACGGCCGTCTGGTATACATATTCGCACAGGACTTCACCGTATTCGGCGGCTCCCTCTCGGAGACCCTCGCAGCCAAGATATGCAAGGTGATGGATATGGCCATGAAGAACGGCGCACCCCTTATCGGCATCAACGACTCGGGAGGAGCGCGCATACAGGAGGGTGTCAACAGCCTTGCCGGCTATTCGGAGATATTCCAGCGTAACATCCTCGCATCGGGCGTAGTGCCCCAGATATCGGCCATCTTCGGCCCCTGCGCCGGCGGTGCGGTATACTCTCCCGCCCTCACCGACTTCATCATAATGAGCAAGGGCACCAGCTACATGTTCGTGACAGGTCCCAAGGTGGTCAAGACAGTGACGGGCGAGACCGTAACTCAGGAACAGCTCGGCGGCGCATCCGTACACTCGACCAAATCGGGTGTGGCCCACTTCGTGGTAGACGACGAGAACGAGGGTATGACGCTCATACGCAAACTTTTGAGCTACATCCCCCAGAACAACCTTGAAGATGCCCCCTTGAGCGTATGCACCGACGCGATCGACCGTCTGGAAGACACTCTCAACGAGATCATCCCCGACAACCCCAACAAACCCTACGACGTGTTGGACGTGATAGCGGCCATTGTCGACAACGGCGAGTATCTCGAATCGCAGAAGTTCTTCGCCCCCAACGTCATAACCTGCTTCGCGCGCTTCAACGGCCAGTCGGTGGGTATAATCGCCAACCAGCCCAAATATCTGGCAGGCGTGCTCGACATCAACGCCTCTCGTAAGGCTGCCCGCTTCATACGTTTCTGCGACGCGTTCAACATACCCATCGTTACGCTCGAGGACGTACCCGGCTTCCTGCCCGGCACAGGTCAGGAGTACGGCGGCATCATCCTCCACGGCGCCAAGCTGCTCTTCGCTTATTGCGAGGCTACGGTGCCCAAGGTGACCGTTATTCTGCGCAAGGCTTACGGCGGCGCATATTGCGTGATGAGCCCCAAGAACCTGCGCGGCGACATCAACTACTCATGGCCCACCGGCGAGATTGCGGTGATGGGACCCAGCGGCGCGATAGAGGTGCTCTACGCCAAGGAGCTAAAAGCTATAGAGGACCCCGAGGCAAAAGCCAAATTCGTGGCGGAGAAGGAGCAGGAGTACAGGGACGCTTTCGCCAACCCCTACAATGCGGCAAAATACGGCTACATCGACGATGTGATAGAGCCGCGCAACACCCGCTTCCGCATCATACGCGCGCTTCAGTCGCTGGCCACCAAGAAGCTGGTCAACCCGGCCAAGAAGCACTCCAACATTCCTTTGTAGCATAACGGACAAAATTTCAACGATGAAAGAAAGATTAAGTAAAATCGCGGCCGTTGTAGCTTTCGGACTGTTGGCTGTGCCCTGTCTCGCACAGAGCCTCAAAGATGTGCGCATCAACGAGGTGCTCGTCAAGAACGAGAACAGCTACATGGACGACTACGGCCAGCGCAACGGTTGGATAGAGCTATTCAACAGCGGCTATTCAAACGTCAACATAGCGGGGTGCTACCTCTCGGTGGACCCGTCGAACCCCGCCGCTACCTATAAGATTCCCAAGAACGACCCCCGCACCGTGATACCCCCTCAGGGTTACGTGGTGTTCTTCGCGGACGGCTCCGCCGACAAGGGTACGTTCTACACCAACTTCACCCTCGACAAGACGGGCGAGATATACCTTCTCGACGCCGGCAAGCACGAGAGCGACAAGGTGACCTACGACCTCTCGGCCATGACACCCGACATATCCATCGGCTACATGACATTCGACCAGAACGAGGGGTTGGCGTGGGGCAATCTGCCGGCAACCACTCCGGGCTCTACCAACGAGGTATACGAGATAGTTCCCCGTTCGGAGATATTCCGCGAGCACGACCCCAGCGGCTTCATAATGACCATCACCGCCATGACGGTGGTATTCTCGGCCCTCATGTTGCTCTTCCTATGCTTCAAGGCCGTGGGTAACATACTCATGCGCGTGGATGCCAACAAGAACGCCAAGGCCTCAGGTACGGCTCCGGTGCGTCAGACGGCGGCACAGCTCAACAAGGAGGCCATCTCCGGCGAGGTCATAGCGGCCATAGCCACCACCATACGCCTCTTCGAGGAGGACCTGCACGACAAAGAGTCGGAGGTGATAACCATCAACCGCGTGGCACGCACCTACTCGCCGTGGAGCTCCAAGATTTACGGTATCAACAACCAGCCCGTAAGAAAAAGGTAGCCTCTTAGGGCATGACGGCCCGACGAGAAGGTCTACCGAAAGTTAACAAATAACGACTTACTCAAAATGAAAGAATATAAACTTACAATCAACGGCAACGAATATGTCACCTCTATAAGCGTAGAGGACGGTATAGCCAACGTTACTGTCAACGGGCAGGAGTACAAGAACATAGCCGTAGAGGGCATGATAAAGAAGAACAAGTCTATGCCCCATGTCGCGCCGCGTCCCGTAGCTCAGGCCGAGGCCGCACCCGTAGCGGCACCGCGTCCCGCATCGACAGGCGGCGCCGGCAACGCAATCAAGTCGCCGCTTCCCGGCGTGGTGCTCGACGTATTCGTCAAAGAGGGCGATGCCGTCAAGACCGGACAACGCCTCATGCTCCTCGAAGCCATGAAGATGGAGAACAACATCGAGAGCGACAGAGACGGCGTAGTCAAATCTATCGTAGCCCGCAAAGGCGACTCTGTGCTGGAGGGCGATACCTTAATCACAATAGAATAACGAGATGGCAGAACATAACTTTTTCCAGTTCTTAGGCGAAAACCTCGTGGAGTTCGCCAAGTTCACGGGGTTCGCCAATGTGGAATACGGGCATATCATCATGATATTGATAGGTCTGTTCTTCATATACTTGGCAATATTCAAGAAGTTCGAGCCCATGCTCCTTTTGCCGATAGGTTTCGGTATGATCGTGGGCAACATCCCCTTCTACCCCGGTTTGCAGATAGGTGTCTACGAAGACGGTTCGGTGCTCAACTACCTATACTTCGGTGTGTTGAAAGGTATCTACCCGCCCCTCATATTCCTCGGGATAGGTGCCATGACCGACTTCTCGGCCCTCATATCCAACCCTAAGCTCATGCTGGTAGGTGCGGCGGCCCAGTTCGGCATATTCGGAGCCTACATGCTGGCCCTCGCCTTGGGCTTCACCGCTTCGGAGGCCGGTGCCATAGGTATCATCGGCGGTGCCGACGGTCCCACGGCCATATTCCTGTCGAGCAAGCTGGCCCCGGACCTCATGGGTGCCATAGCGGTGTCGGCATACTCTTACATGGCGTTGGTGCCTGTGATACAGCCCCCCATCATGAAGCTGTTCACCACACAGAAAGAGCGACTCATCAAGATGCGTCCGCCCCGCATGGTCTCTACCACGGAGAAGATCATCTTCCCGGTGATAGGTATTCTGCTCACCTGCTTCCTCGTGCCGTCGGGTCTGCCCCTTCTGGGTATGCTCTTCTTCGGTAACCTGCTCAAGGAGAGCGGTGTGACACGTCGTCTGGCCACCACGGCGAGCGGCCCTCTCATCGACATAGTGACGATACTCATCGGCCTTACCGTGGGTGCATCTACACAGGCCACCACGTTCCTAACCGTCAAGAGTGTCGGTATCTTCGCACTCGGCGCGCTCTCGTTCGTGATAGCAACCTCGGCAGGCGTACTCTTCGTTAAGTTCTTCAACCTCTTCCTCAAAGAGGGCAACAAGATCAACCCCCTCATCGGTAACGCAGGCGTATCGGCTGTGCCCGACGCGGCGAGGGTTTCGCAAGAGGTCGGACTCAAATACGACAAGAGCAACTATCTGCTCATGCACGCAATGGGTCCCAACGTAGCCGGTGTCATCGGCTCGGCTGTGGCGGCGGGTATACTTCTCGGCTTCCTGAGCTAAGGTTCACACATGGAAAAAAGGCTGTTCTATTTCGGAACAGCCTTTTTTATGTGTGAACCTTGGCTCAGGAAGCCGAGAGAGACCCTCCGGGGGCCCTTCCGGGGGAGGTACTTTGTCACTCGACAAAGTACCCAAAACGAGGGGGCACAGCCCCTTTTGAGAAACTCCATATAAGGTTAGGCCGAAAGAGATTCGGGTGGGCACATTGTGTCGGAGGAAGCGGCTTTTGAAGTTTATCGGTCTGAATTACATGTGATTATATTTAAATCACGGCTTCACATAACGAAGGCATGAATTAAATCGGTTAATTCTATTATCGGGGAGTAAGACAAAGCCTGTCAGAACGGTGAGCTTATTCCCGCCAACATCACAGTGGTGTCGGAGACTACCGCGAAGAGGGCATCTTCATCGCTCTCGTCGAGTCGCAGGGCAAGCGTCTGGCCGTATCGCGACTCTCTTATGAAGTTGGCGTCGAGACGTCTGATTATGCGGCTCTTCAGCTTGTCTATGTCCAACATGTCGAACATCCATGCTATGTAACGCGTAGTGTTGGTGTGTCCGTTGAAATCTATGTCGGAGTATCGCACCCGATGGCTCTCCTCTGTCGAGTAGGAGGCGGCGGGGCGTAGCTTCCGCGGACGCTCTATGCCTATTTGTCGTGGCTCCGTAGCGCAGTCGAGCCAGTCGAGCGACACGAGCGAACGCGTGGTGCGGTTTATGACCGACCACTGTGTAGTGGCGCGCGCCGTAACGTTACCGTCGCTGTCGCGCACCTCGTGGTGACGTGTGGTGAATATCCGGTCGAGCGACTCCACCCATGTGGCAATGGAGAACGACTCGTGCTCCGCAAGGGGACGCTCCGTCTCCACGGCCAGACGCGACAGCACCCACGTGGCGTCGCGCTTTCCGAGGTCGCGCACCCCGAATCCGCGAGAGTCGGCATCCTCGCCGGCGCTCTGCAATATGTAGTCGCACAAGGCCACCGTGGTCATGCGTCCGGTGAAATCGACATCTTTGGGGTGTACCTTATAATTACATGTAAGCATATCCGATATTTTCAAGAAGACAAGAACAGCGACCAAAATCGTCATCCCGTAAAAAAACGAAACGGCCGGACAAACCCGCCCGGCCGCATAAAAGAGACTCCGTCCGCAGAACTATCTGCGAGACCATGCGAAGAGCGGGTAATTGCCCATCATCTCGTTGACCTGTGCGCGTACCTCGTCTATCACCTCCTCAGAGTCGGGATTGCCGAGCACGCGGTCGATAAGCTCTACGATGGCATCCATCTGCTCCTCCTTGAGACCGCGGGTGGTGATTGCGGGCGTACCCACGCGGATACCCGAGGTGAGGAAGGGCGAGCGGCTGTCGTAGGGCACCATGTTTTTGTTGGTGGTTATGTCGGCGCGCACGAGGGCCTTCTCGGCAGCCTTACCGGTAAGGTCGGGGAACTTGGTGCGCAGGTCTATCAACATAAGGTGGTTGTCGGTGCCGCCCGATACGAGCTTGTAGCCGCGTTTGTTGAAAGCCTCGGCCATAGCCGCCGCGTTCTTCTTGACCTGTGTCTGGTACTCTACGTAAGAGGGCTCGAGCGCCTCCATGAAGGCCACCGCCTTGGCCGCTATCACATGCTCCAACGGGCCGCCCTGTATGCCGGGGAATACGGCGGAGTTGATTATCTGCGACATCATCTTTACCTGACCCTTGGGGGTGGTGTAGCCCCACGGATTCTCGAAATCCTTGCCCATGAGTATGATACCGCCACGAGGGCCGCGGAGCGTCTTGTGGGTGGTAGAGGTCACTATGTGGGCGTATTTGACGGGATTCTTGAGCAACCCTGCGGCTATCAGACCCGCCGTATGGGCCATGTCGACCATGAAGAGCGCACCCACCTTGTCGGCAATGGCACGCATACGTTCGTAATCCCATTCGCGGCAATAGGCCGACGCGCCGCCCACTATCAGCTTGGGCTTGTGCTCGAGGGCCAACGCCTCCATCTTGTCGTAGTCGATGGTGCCGCTATTCTCGTCTACGGTGTAACCCACCGCCTTGAAGTTGATGCCCGAGAAGTTGACGGGCGAGCCGTGAGAGAGGTGACCGCCGTGAGAGAGGTCGAGCCCCATGAAGGTGTCGCCGTGTTTGAGAACGGCCGAGAACACCGCCATATTGGCCTGTGCGCCCGAGTGGGGCTGTACGTTGGCATACTCGGCGCCGAACAGCTTGCAGAGACGATCGATGGCCAGCTGCTCCACTTGGTCGACCACCTCGCAACCGCCGTAATAACGGGCACCCGGGTACCCCTCCGCATATTTGTTGGTCAACACTGAGCCCATAGCCTCCATGACCTGATCGCTGACGAAATTCTCAGACGCTATAAGCTCTATGCCGTGCATCTGACGCTCTTTCTCTTTCTCTATAAGAGAGAATATCTGATTGTCTCTTTCCATAATGGATTTTTAAGATTTTATCTACCCAAAGGTAAAAAGTTTATTTTAAAAATCAAAACACAGTTTCATATCATAGCCCGAAACGATGTCAGAAACGCCGATACAAACCGTCGCCCATTTGAAATTAATACGTATATTTGGGCGCTAATATCATTGACGGAGAAAAGGGGCCATGATAGCCAAAGCGCTGACAATACTCGTTTTCTACCTCATCGGAGAGGGGATAAGTATGCTTACGGGGCAGTTCGTACCCGGCAGTGTCATTGGCATGTTGCTTCTGGTCGTGGCGCTGGCGGCAAAGATAGTAAAGCCCGAAAACGTCGATTCCGTAGCCCAAGCACTCATAGCCAACATGGTGATATTCTTTCTGCCGCCTGCCGTAGGTGTCATGAACTCGCTGGACGTAATATCGCGCAACATATTGGGAATAGTACTTGCCTCCACGCTCAGCACCATGCTCGTGATAGCGACGGTGGGGCTAATACAGCAGAAGATAGGGGTAAGGAGATTCCGCAAGAGAAAGAAGGAGAGATAAGATGGAGACTTTTCTGCAATCGCATCTTCTGTGGCTGACCTTGACGCTGGCCGTCTACGCCGGCTCTTCGTGGATATTCTCGCGTCTGCATCTGGGCATACTCCACCCCCTGCTCGTATCGACGGTGGCGATGATATCGTTGCTAAAGCTCTCCGGCGTCTCCTACGAAACGTACGCCGAATCCACCGACATGATATCCTTTATGTTAGGCCCGGCGGTGGTGTCGTTGGGGTATGTGCTCTACCAGCAGATAGACCATATCAAGAGAAACGTCACCTCCATACTCGTCTCTACGTTCGCAGGAAGCGTCGTAGGGGTGGCGAGCGTGATAGGCATACTGCGGCTCACGGGTGCCGATGAGGCCGTCATTGCCTCCATAGCCCCCAAGTCGGTGACAACACCCATAGCCATACAGCTCTCGGAACACTCCGGAGGCATAGCCTCGCTCACCTCTATGGCGGTGGTGATATGCGGCATCTTCGGAGCCGTAGCGGCACCATATATGTTCAAAATATTCCGCATATCGTCGCCCGTGGCAAGAGGGCTCGCTTTCGGGTCGTCGGCGCACGGAGTAGGCACCGCTGCAGCCGTCAGGATGGGGGCCGTGGAGGGGGCCATAAGCGGACTGGCCATAGGAGTTATGGGGGTGATGACCGCCCTCGCCCTGCCGTTAGTATCGGCTTTGATGCGATATATAGATTAAGAAACTTTTTGATTTATCGCTGTCCGGTAAAGGTGCGATATGGCCTTACATAGACCTTTTGTCTCCACAAAGATGTACTTATAGTCGTTGATCTTCATTCGCCCACCTCTCGCCTCGGCGGTGCGAACAAGTTCGTAGGACGACAACTACACCCTCTCAGCCCTGAACCCCGCCGATTTCACCAGCGATATTATCTCATCTTCAGACACATCCGCCTCTACGGTGAGTATCTTATCGGGCGAGGATAGGTCTAAGCTCCAGCTACCGTCGGGGAGACGTCCCTCCAATACCGCGTCTATTTTGGCCACGCATCCGCCGCATTTGGCGGAGGTCTTGAACTTCATCGTTTTCATAGTATTCTTCGTTTATATAGTATTCCAAACGCAATAAATGACAAAACCGCGCCTATATCTTCACCGTCCTCAACCTGAGACTGTTGAGCACCACCGACACGGAGCTGAACGCCATAGCCGCGCTGGCCCACATTGGGTCGAGCACTATTCCGAACACTGGATATAAGGCACCGGCCGCCACCGGTATGGCCACGGTGTTGTATATGAACGCCCAGAACAGATTTTGCCGTATCACGCTCACGCACTTGCGCGAGAGCCTTATCGCCACGGGTATTCTAGCAAGGTCGGAGGTCATAAGGGTTACCTGAGCCACATCCATCGCCACGTCGGTACCCTGCCCCATTGCTATGCCGACATCGGCCCGTGCGAGCGCCTGCGAATCGTTTATGCCGTCGCCCGCCATAGCCACCTTATGACCCCGGGCCTGCAACGAGGCTATGTAGTCGTCCTTGTCCTGCGGCATCATGCCGGCCTCGAACCGCTCTATCCCCGCCTCTGCGGCTACTACGCGGGCCGTAGGCATGGCATCGCCCGTGAGCATGTGCACCTCTACGCCCTCTCTGCGCAACATGGCTACCGCCTCGGCGGAGCCGGCCTTCAGGGGATCTCTCACGGCCATGACGGCAATGATACGATCGCCGCCGCCGAAATATACGACACTGCTTCCGCGCTCCTGCCACGATGCGGCGAATGCGGAGAACTCATCAGTGACGGCACTGTCCGCCACGACGAACGCATAGTTGCCCGCCCTGTAACGTACGCACCCGTACACGGCCTCCACGCCGCGTCCCGTGACGCTCTCGAAACCGTCGGGAGCTGCCGGTGTCACACCCTCCGATGCGAGCCTGTACGTTATGGCCTGTGCCAAAGGATGTTCCGAACGCGACTCAATGCCTGCCAACAGGGCCTTGTCGTTATCGTCGCCGTACCATAACATATCCACAACGACGGGGTGCCCCTCGGTGAGGGTCCCGGTCTTATCGAGCACAAGGCTGTCGGTGCGGCACAACCGCTCCAACGCACAGGCGTCTTTTATGAGTATCTGATTCTTAGCGGCCCGGCCTATGCCTACCATAAGGGCCGTAGGGGTAGCCAGACCCAAGGCGCACGGACAGGCTATCACCAACACCGATGCCGCCGTCATTAACGCGAACGACAGGCCGCTGCCCGACACGAACCATGCAACGAAAGTAGCTATCGACAACCCTATCACCACCGGCACGAACACGGCGCTCACCCTGTCGGCTATGCGTTGCACCGGGGCCTTGCTACCCTGCGCCTCCTGCACCGTTCTCACTATGCGCGAGAGAACCGTGGCCTCGCCTACGGCCTGCGCCTCCATCACGAAGCTGCCGCGTTGGTTCATAGTGCCGGCGAGCACCTTGTCGCCGACCGTTTTACGTACCGGCACCGCCTCTCCGCTTATCATGCTCTCGTCCACGAACGACTCGCCGTCCGTCACCGTGCCGTCCACCGCTATCTTCTCTCCGGGCCTCACGCTCACACGGTCGCCTGCGGTCAACACGGCCACAGGAACCTCCCGTTCGCCGTCGTCAGTAACAAGACGCGCGGTAAGGGGCTGCAACCCCATCAGGCTCCTTATGGCCGAGCCGGTGCTCATCTTGGCGCGCTCTTCGAGCAGCTTGCCCAGAAGCACGAATGCTATCACCATAGTGGCCGCCTCGTAGTAGAGGTGAGGCTCCATGCCGCTGTCGGACATCAGCCACGGCAACAGCGTCCCGACAAGGCTGTAGACAAAGGCTATGGAGGTGCTCAACGCCACCAACGTATCCATGCCGGCAGTGCCTTTGCGCGCCTGTCTCCACGCGTGCATATAGAACAGCCGTCCCGAATAGACCATCACCGGCACCGTCAGTATCAGCTGCACCCATCCCGACCACCATGCGTGCATGAAAGCCATCGACAGCACCATCACCGGCACCGACAACACCCATGCTATCACCACCCTGCGACGCAGGTCGGTATAACGTCTGCGCTCGGTTATCTCAAGCTCCTCGCGCGATGCCGCCTCATCGATGACTATATCGTAGCCTATCGCCCGCACACTGTCCCTTATCTGGCGAAGGTCGGTGACATCGGGGTCGTACTCCAGCGCCAACATCGACGAAGCGAAGTTCACCTCCGCCGACCTGACACCCTCCACGGCACACACCCTCTTCTCGACATTGCCCGCACACACGGCGCAACTCATCTCCAACACGGGCAGTTGTATCTTCTTTATCATGAAATATACTTTTTACAATGACCGGCCACTGACATAGTGTCACCTTATCTCAGACCGCAATAATTATACCATCCTCACACATGATGCGTAATAACCCCTGTCTCGAGCGCATTCTCCGCCTCCGGGGATAGGGCCGCGCACTCCGGACACAACCCTTTGAGCACGTAATTGACATCCTGCAACACGAATCCGGCGGGCAACCCCGCAACCGGCACGCGAACGTCGCGTATGCAGAATGTCTTGCGGCATGAGGTGCATGCGAAGTGTATGTGCTGGCTCTCGAGCGAACAGACCGTCCCGTCGTCGCACAGCGAATAGCGCACCGAACCGGAACCGTCGTCTATGCCGTGTATCAAATGATGCTCCATAAAAAGGCTCAACGTGCGGAATACGGACGACTTGTCGACGGTATCGAGAACTTTTTCCAGATCGTTCATGTCGAAAGCCCTATCGAACGCCTCCATGGCCCTCAGTATCATCACTCTTATAGAGGTGGGCCTGATACCGTGTCGCTCCAACCTCTCTTCGTACTCTTGGTTCATGTTCATCACAGCTTCATCCTAACCACCCTCAGCGCATTCATCACGGCGAGCAACGACACCCCGACGTCGGCGAAAACGGCGCCCCATATCGACATCATGCCCAAAGCGCCGAGCGACAACACCGCCATCTTCACCCCCAACGACAATACTATATTCTGACGCACAACCCTGA
>CAMWRR010000025.1 GCA_947176715.1 uncultured Rikenellaceae bacterium
CCCACCCCCCCGCCCCCCCTCTATTCGCCTTTTTCTGTGGGGCTCGGAGATGTTTATAAGAGACATCCTCCGTGGTGGGGGCGGGGCGTACCGACAGCGGGGTGCACGCCTCCTTCTACGTGCTACACTTCGACACCGACCGCAGCGACATAGCCGAGGGGCCCGACTTCGTGTACCATCTCGACTCCATACTGTGCCGCGACGTGACGGCCTCACGGATATACCGCGTGGCGGACGACGCCCATGCCCGCTTCGACGCGGTGGCGCGGAGGTATCGCTACTACATCTGCTCGCGCAAGAACCCCTTTCTGCAAGGCATAGCCACCTACTGGCGCGGCAGTCTCGACACAGCCCTCATGAACGAGGCGGCGGAGATGCTGCTACGCACCGACCGTTTCGCCAGCTTCGCCAAGAGCGGCTCCGACAACAAGACCGACATCTGCCGCGTCACCGAGGCGCGATGGCGCAAGGCGGGCGACATACTGGTATTCACGATAACGGCGGACCGCTTCCTGCGAAACATGGTACGGTCGATAGTGGGCACGCTCATAGACGTAGGGCGCGGAAAGATAACCGTAGAGGAGTTCGGGAAGATAATAGAGGGGCGCGACCGCAGGCTGGCCTCCACATCGGCGCCCGCGGAGGGGCTATATCTCGACGACATAAGATACGACACCGACAAGACAGGGATATGAAGATAATCTGCATAGGACACAACTACGAGGCCCACAACGGCGAGATGGCGCACGAGCGTCCCGCCTCTCCCGTCTTTTTCACAAAGCCCGACACGGCCATACTCCGCAACAACGACCCGTTCTATATACCGTCGTTCACCGAGGAGTGCCACTACGAGACGGAGCTGGTGATAAAGATAAACCGCATAGTAAAGGCCATAGACGAGCGTTTCGCCCCGAGGTGCTACGGCGAGGTGGCCGTTGGGATAGACTTCACCGCCCGCGACCGTCAGCGCGAATGCGTCGCCTCCGGGCTTCCGTGGGAGATATGCAAGGCGTTCGACAAGTCGGCACCCGTGCCCAACAGCTTCATACCTCTGGCCGAGCTGGGCGGCGACATAAACGCATTGCATTTCGCCCTCGACATCAACGGCCGACGTGTGCAGGAGGGGTTCAGCGGCGACATGATATTCGGTCCCGACAAGATAATAGCCTACGTCTCGCAGTTCATCACCCTCAAGATGGGCGACCTGATATTCACCGGCACCCCCGCAGGGGTGGGACCCGTAAAGATAGGCGACAGACTCGTGGCCTCGTTAGAGGGGCGTACGATGCTCGATTTTGAAATAAAATAAACGTAAAGATATGTTCACCAACGTAAAAGTAAGCGACAGAATCTACCATTTGGGCGTCAACGACCGCCGCAAACACCTTTTCGAGAACCTCTGGCCCCTGCCTAACGGAGTGGCCTACAACAGCTATCTCATAGCAGACGACAAGACGGCCCTCATGGACACCGTGGAGAGCGGGTCAGACCGCCGCTTCGTCGAGCGCGTAGCCGACGCTCTGGCAGGACGCAGCCTCGACTACCTTATAATAAACCACATGGAGCCCGACCACTCTGGCGAGATAGATGCGGTGGTATCGCGTTGGCCCGGCGTCAAAATCATAGGCAACGCCAAGACCTTCAGCATATTGAAGAACTACTACGACCGCACCGACGGCCTTATGGAGGTAAAGGATGGCGACACTCTCCAGCTCGGGCACCACTGTCTTAAATTCGTGCTCACCCCGTGGGTGCACTGGCCCGAGACCATGATGACCTACGACTGCACCGAAAAGATACTCTTCTCGGCCGACGCGTTCGGCACATTCGGCACCTTGGACGGCGGCGTATTCGACGACGAGATCGACTTCGACCGTTACTACGTCGACGACATGCGCCGCTACTACTCCAACATAGTGGGCAAGTACGGAGGTATGGTACAGAAAGCGTTCGCAAAGCTCGCCGACACCGAGATAAGGACTATATGTCCGCTCCACGGCCCGATATGGCGCACAGACCCGAGCCGCGTCCTGGCCCTATACGACAAGTGGAGCCGTCAGGAGGCCGACAAGGCGGTGGTGATAGTGTTCGCCTCCATGTACGGCAACACCGAGGCTATGGCCGACTACATAGCCCGCCGTGTAAGCGAGGCCGGAGTAAAGGACATACGCGTGTTCGACGCCTCCAAGACGCACGTGTCGTACCTCATAAGCGAGATATGGCGCGCCAAGGGGCTGATACTCGGCAGCTGCGCCTACAACGGCTACATGCACCCCTCCATGGAGCACCTCACCACCGAGCTGGCCCACTACGGCGTCAAAGACAAGGCGCTCGGCCTCTTCGGCTCGTTCAGCTGGAACTGCGGCGGCGTGCGTAACCTCAAATGTTTCGCCGAAGCGGCATCGCTCCCCCTCGCGGCAGACCCCGTAGAGATAGCGGGCAGACCCGATAGCGCAAAACTCGCCCTCTGCGACGCTATGGCGGCGGCTGTGGCGGCAGAGACATTAAAATAATCGGACATGAAAGAGATAACACCCGGTCTTACCCACACCTCCACGACAGAGGTGACACCCGAGCTGACCGCCGAAGCTATGGGCTCGGGCGACATGCCCGTACTGGCCACCCCCGCGATGGTGGCTCTAATGGAGAACGCCGCCATGAGAGCCGTGGCCCCTTGCCTCGACGACAGCTCCACAACAGTAGGCGGACACATCGACGCCTCGCACCTCAAGGCCTCCCCGGTAGGGGCCAAGGTATCGGCACACGCCGTGCTGACGGCGGCGGAGGGGCGCAAGCTGACGTTCGAGATAGAGGCGCGCGAGGGCGACACCGTCATAGGCAAGGCCTCGCATCTGCGCTTCATAGTCGACAGAGAGAGGTTCATGGGCGGGCTTAAATAGCGCACGCCACATATCATCACGTCATTCAAGAGACACCATGAAAAGACTGATACTCACCGCAATAATGTCGCTCGGCCTGTTAACGGCGGGGGCATCCCGCTTCGACCGCTTCTTCACAGCGGGCACGTTGCGCATAGACCTCAGCCATTGCGGCGACGCCACCACACAGGCCTACTATCTCGACAAGATAGTCAAGGAGCCATACTGGGGCGGCTCCAAGGTATATCTGATCGACACCCTCGGCTACGGCAACCAGCACCTCAGGGTCTACGACGCGGCCACCGACTCGCTGATATACTCGCGCGGCTACTGCACCCTCTTCAACGAGTGGCAGGCCACCGACGAGGCACGCTCCGTGCGCAAGAGCTACGCCGAGAGCGTCGTGATGCCCTACCCCAAAGGCAAGGTGCGGGTGGAGATAGTGGCCCGCGACAAACAGATGCGCGAGAGCCGGATATTCGACATGACGGTCGACCCCTCGGACTATCTGATAATAGAGCCGCGACAGCGTTACGAGACATTCGACGTGGTCTACAGCGGCCCGAGCGACAGGACCATCGACATAGCCATATTGAGCGAGGGCTACACCGCCGACCAGAAAGAGCTCTTCGAGAGCCATTGCCGCGAGTTCGCCGAGGCGATACTCTCGTTCTCGCCGTTCAGGGAGAACCGGAGGCGATTCAACTTCCGCGCGGTGTGGGCACCCTCCGAGGAGAGCGGCGTGAGCATGCCCGGCGAGGGCTACTGGCGCAACACCGCCTTAGGGGCCAAGTTCTACACATTCTACAGCGAACGCTACCAGATAGTCGACGACCTCCAGCGCGTCAGAGACGTAGCCTCGGCCGTGCCTTACGACTACATATACATACTCACCTCCTCGCAGAAATACGGCGGAGGCGGCATATACAACTTCTACGGCATCAGCTCGGCGGCCGACCCGTCTAACCATGTCAAGGTCTACGTACACGAGTTCGCACACCTTTTCATGGGGCTGGCCGACGAGTATGTGGGCGGCGCCGAGGAGGGGCTGTACGACCTTGGCGTGGAGCCGTGGGAGGAGAATATCACCACCCTCAAGGAGTTCGACAGGAAACAATGGAGCCGCATGATAGACAACAAGACCCCGGTACCCACACCGGCCACGAGCCGTTACGAAAACACGCTTGGGGTATTCGAAGGGGGCGGATATAACGAGAAGGGCATCTACCGCCCCGCCATTAAGTGCCTCATGAACAGCTTCGTCGGCACAGAGGAGTTCTGCCCCGTATGCAAGGCGGCGCTCGAAAAGACGATACGCACCCTCGCCCGATAGGGCCGGCACAGGGCAACAGACACCAAGTGCGGCGGAGTCATATTGTCTCCGCCGCACTTTTACTATATCCGGAAAGGCCCTCAACGCAATGGCATAAAACGCGTTACTCTTGACGGATTTTGTGCCGCACTCCGAGTTAGAGAGGGTCGCATTTTCGGTGGAAACAGATATCACCTGACACAAATAACACCCGAAACGACAAATAATCGCAACCAAATTTTGCGATTTAAAAAATTTTATTTAATTTTAAGGCAACTAATGGAAGTAATTTCCGGAACGGCGCCACCGTTTCGGGAGATACTCCGGAGTAGAGAGATAGCGTGCGGAGCCGCCCCGTTAAGAGCCGACTTCGCAGACGATAAAATAATCTTACTAAAAATTACGCTTATGGAACTGATTTCATTCAACGAGCTGCGCCGCATCAAGAACAGCCTTCCCCCGGGAAGCACGCACAGAATAGCCGAGGAGCTAAACATAGACGTCGACACCGTTCGTAACTATTTCGGCGGTTCCAATTACAGGGAGGGCCAGTCGGTAGGGCTGCACATAGAGAGCGGACCCGACGGCGGCATAGTCAAGATAGACGACCCTACGATACTCAACTGCGCCAAACGGATATTGGGCGAGATATAAAAGATACCACGGAGCCTGCGACACCATCGCAGGCTTTTTAATCGGATAACGGCATGCGGATACCTCGCCTCATAGCATATATTTTCTCCTTAGCCGCGACATTGCCGGCCGTGGCCATGCCTCGCCACGAGCTGGAGGCACGTCTGCTCAATACGGTATCGGGCAAAAGGGCGCAGATAGGCATAGCCGTCGTCATAAACGGCACCGACACCGTCACTGTCAACAACGACATACGCTACCCCATGATGAGCGTATTCAAGTTCCATCAGGCATTGGCCGTAGCCGATTATATGGAGAGGAGGGGACTGCCCCTCTCCACCGCCATACGCATAGGCAGGGAGGATCTGCGCGAGAACACCCACAGCCCTCTGCGCGACGCCTCTCCGCAAGGGGAGAGGGAGATAACCGTGGGCGAACTGCTCGTCTACACGTTGCAGCACTCCGACAACAACGCCTGCGACATATTGTTCGACCGCACGGCCGGAACCGACGCGACGGACGCCTACATACGGAGCCTCGGCATAGAGGGCTTCGCCATATCGGCCAATGAGAACGACATGCACGCCGACCCGGGGCGATGTTACGACAACTGGACCACACCGCTCGATGCCGTCAGACTACTGGAGATATTCACAACCCGCCCCATCCTCAGCGACGAATACCGCTCATTCGTAACCGACCTCATGACCGGGTGTCGCACAGGCACAGACCGTCTGGCAAGACCTCTGCTCGGCACCGAAGCCGTAATAGGCCACAAGACGGGCACCGGCGACAAAAACGAGCGGGGAGAGATAATAGGACTCAACGACATAGGATTCGTAACGCTCCCCGACAGACAGCGCTACACCATAGCCGTATTCGTCAGAGACTCCGGACACACCGACACGGAGACCGCCGGCATAATAGCCGACATATCACAAACAGTGTACGAGTACGTAACGGAACGTCCCCGGCGACCTTAAACGAAGAATCAGTCGCAATCGTCCGGCACTATACCGAATCCGGCGGCCCTTATCATCTTCATATCGTCTCTGACGGCGTCGCCTCCCGTTGTGAGCATGTCGCCGAGGATGGCACCGCTCACGCCGCACGAGAGCAACCGGGCCTTGTAGGCGGATATAACGCTCTGACCGCCGGCCATACGCACCACCGACTCGGGGTTGAGCACCTTTATTATGGCGAAAGAGGTCATCACCTCCTCCGGCTTCAGGGGCGCGCTGCCTTCGAGCGGGGTCCCCTTTATGGGGTTGAGCACGTTGACGGGGATGGAGTCGACCCCTATATCACGTAGCACGAGAGCCATCTCTATGCGATCGCGCATGGTCTCGCCCATGCCTATTATACCACCCGAGCACACGCTCATACCCACGCTCTTGGCGTTACGCAACGTCTCTATCTTCTGCTCCGTGGTGTGAGTGGTGCACAGCTTGCGGAAAAATGAGGGCGAACTCTCCAGATTGCAGTGATAGCGCGTGACGCCGCTGTCATAGAGCCTCTGCATATCGTCGCGGCTCACCAACCCCAAAGAGGCGCACACCGTCATATCGGTAGCCTCCAGAATATCCGAGGCGTAGGATGCGAGCCTCTCTATCTCGTCTCCGGTGACGCTCCGTCCGCTGGTAACGAACGAGAAGCGCCTTATGTTGAACGAGGCGTTGTATTGCGCCAGCCGTACGGCTTTGGTACCGTCCACCAACGGGTATATGTCTATGTCGGTCTTGTAGCGCACCGACTGGGCGCACCACTTGCAATCCTCCGGGCAACGTCCCGAGCGGGCGTTTATTATGGAGCAGGTGTCGAAATAGTCGCCTTGGTAATGGCGGCGCAGATCGTCGGCCAGTGCCCATAACCCCTCCCGGTTGTGGCGTTTGGTAAGCTCCAGCGCCTCTCTCACATCGGGCACATAGCCCTCCGTTATCCTCCGTTTAAGGCTCTCGAAATCTATCTCATGTCTCATCGCGATACTGTTTTAGCTTGGCCGCCCCCGGACGTACAAGGCCGTCGGGAGCTATTGGCGGAACAAAGATATATCTTTCCCTCATAAGAACATACCGCAGGTTAGATTATTGTACGCCGCGACCGCCCTTTCGCGACAACGAAAAATAGGCTATATTTGTGCTCTAAAAACCGGGAACTGTGGATAAAAACGAGATATTGTCAGGCCTGAGCGAGGTTCAGGCCCAAGCCGCATCGCACATAGAGGGGCCGTCGCTCATAATAGCGGGCGCGGGATCGGGCAAGACGAGGGTGCTCACCCACCGTATAGCCTACATGCTCGCCTCAGGCGTAAAGCCGTACAACATAATGGCCCTCACATTCACCAACAAGGCGGCGGGTGAGATGAAAGAGCGAATAGCCAAGACGGCGGGCGCCGACAACGTACGCGGCCTGTGGATGGGCACGTTTCACTCCCTCTTCTCACGCATATTGCGCTCCGAGGCCGAGACGCTCGGCTTCACTCAGGCCTTCACCATATACGACACCTCCGACTCGCGCAACCTCGTCAAGACCATAGTGAAGGAGCTGAACCTCAACGAGGACATATACAAGCCCAAAGATGTGGCCTCGCGCATATCGTCGCTCAAGAACGACCTGATAACCCCGCAGGCCTACCTTAACAACGCCGCCTACTCGGCCCCCGACACGGAGGCGCAGCGCACACGCATAGGCGACATCTACCGCGAATACATGATGCGTTGCAAACGCAACAACGCCATGGACTTCGACGACCTGTTGCTATACACCAACCTGTTGTTCAGAGACCACAAGGATATATTGCGCAAGTATCAGGACAAGTTCAGATACATACTCGTGGACGAGTATCAGGACACCAACTTCTCGCAATACCTTATAATAAAGGAGCTTTCGGCACTCAACCGCAACATCTGCGTGGTTGGCGACGATGCCCAGAGCATCTATTCGTTCCGCGGCGCCAAGATAGAGAACATACTGCGCTTCACCAAGGACTACGAGGGTGCCGCCCTTTTCAAGCTGGAGCAGAACTACCGCTCCACCCGCACCATAGTGGGGGCGGCCAACTCCGTGATAAGCCGCAACGACCGACAGATACGCAAGGAGAGCTTCTCCCTCGGCGAGGAGGGCGAACCCATAAAGCTGATAAACGCCGACACCGACAAGCAGGAGGCTTTCGTAGTAGTGGACGACATACGGTCGCAGGCCGCCATGCACAGGCTGCAACCCCGCGACATAGCGGTGCTCTACCGCACCAACTCGCAGTCGCGCGTGCTCGAGGACGCCATGCGTTCGGCCGGCATACCCTACAAGATATACGGCGGACTCTCGTTCTACCAGCGCGCCGAGATAAAAGACATACTCGCCTACGTGCGCCTTATCGTCAACCCCGACGACGACGAGGCCATACGCCGCATTATAAACGTGCCGGCCCGCGGCATAGGCCCCACCACCATGGAGCGCATATCCGCATGCGCCGCAGAGAAAAAGGCGAGCATCTGGCAGACCTTGCTGATGTCGCGTCCCGACGAGCTGGGGCTAAAGGCGGGCGCCCTCAACAAGGTGGTGGAGTTCGTCAAGCTCATACGCGACCTGCAACAGACAGCCTCTCAGGCCACGGCCTACGAGGTGGTGCTGCAGACGGCAACCGCCACCGGCATAATAGGCACCTACAAGCTCAAAGGCACCGCCGAAGCCCAGTCGGCGCTCGACAACATAGAGGAGCTTATCAACTCCCTCAAACAATCCACCGACGAGGCCTCCGCCGCCGGAGAGAGCGCCAAGAGCGTCACCGAGTGGATGCAGGAGATAACCCTGCTCACCGATGCCGACAACGAGAAGCCCGAGGACAACAACCGCGTCACCATGATGACGATACATTCGGCCAAAGGACTTGAATTCAAATACATATATGTAGTGGGCGTAGAGGAGGGGCTGTTCCCCTCGTCGCAGACCGCCGAGGCGCCGCAGTCGCTCGAAGAGGAGCGCAGACTCTTCTACGTGGCCATCACCCGGGCCATCTCGCGGCTGTGTCTGTCGTTCTGCTACAACCGATACCGCTGGGGCACCTCGGTGCGCTCCATACCGAGCCGCTTCCTCAAGGAGATAGACCCGCAATACCTCGACGACCCGTCGCTGCTCACCTCCGGAGAGGAGCACATAGCCGAGAGGCCGGATAGGAGCGTCGCCCGCGACAGAGGCCGTTCATCCGGGATATTGGGCGGGCACGAAAAGAGGGAGTTCCGCCCCAGAGAGAACGCCCCCCGGGAGGTGGTGAGGACAAGGAGCGCACCGGACACCTTCGGCAACCGCTTCAAGAGGGTGACCGACACATCCGCCGCCCCGCAGACCGACACCGGCAAGATAGAGATAGGCACCGCCGTGTTGCACGAGACATTCGGCAAAGGCATCGTATGCGAGATAGACCGCAAAACGCCTAACATAAAGGCGGTGATAGACTTCGGCGTAATGGGCAAACGGACATTGATGCTCCGATTCGCCAAGCTGAAGGTGTTGTAGCCCCAGTTGCATATAGCGCTATTTTTAACGGCCGTTCTGTCGGCGGCTGTCTTCGGACTCAAAGTACAACACGCGACAAATGTGAGTGTTACAAAAAATACAACCATATTTACAACACCTCGGCACCCGCCGCAACGATTCAGGCACGGTTATTGTTGTGACACAATCAGAACAATAAACCGGAGACCCGGGCAACGGGTACCGATGCTATAAACTAAAAAATAGAAAAAATTATGAAAAAGACTATCTTAGCACTCTTCGCCCTCGCAGCGGTAGCTGTAGCACCCGAAATAGCGACGGCACAGAATCAGGGCACAGCCATGACTCAGAACGCCAACTTCAACAAGAAACAGGCCAGACGGGCCATGCGTCAGGCCGAGAACGAGGCCGTGATAGCACGCGTCACAAACGCCGTAAAGACACAACAGTTCTCGTTCATAGCCACAGAGCTTACCACCTCGGGCATAGCGGCCCTCTCCAATATCCCCCTCAACCAGCTGTGGAGCGTGAGAGTGGCACCCCAGACCCTGTACGTATATCTGCCCATATACGGCACCGGCGGCCCGCTCGGACAGCCCTCTATATTCAACAGACTCGATTTCAACACATCCTCGTTCACCTATAACGTGCAGACACTCAGAAACGGCAACATGTCGGTACACATAAAGGCCACCGACACCTCAAACAGCCGCAACTACACGCTCACGTTCGAGATAACCCCCAACGGCGACAACAGTACGCTGAGCATGGAGTCGTCGTTCTCAGGCCCCGTAACATTCACGGGTAATGTGAACTACAACATGTAAAACAACAATATTCACAATGAAAAATCCTGCGACCTAAAATCGCAGGATTTTTCATTGCTGTCGGGTAAGGATCATATCCGGCCCGCTCGGACCGAGTCAAAGTGTCCGACTGCCCTCGTGTCTCGGGCAGATAGGCCTTACGGGGTGTTCGCGTCCGCTACCACAATCGGCCCTCGTGACGGACAAACTATCAACCCATAAGCCGCCGCTATTTCCCCTCGTTCATCACCCTGTTCTGACGGTTTATGCTCTCCACGTGGATGGCCTCGAGGATTTTACCCAAGAACTCCTCGGAGAGATTCAGCAACTGCGACTGTCTCTTGACCTTTTCGAGTATCTCGCCCCAGCGGTTGGCCTGCAATATGGTGACGTTGTTCTCTTTCTTTATCATGCCTATCTTTTCGGCCACGCCCATGCGACGCGAGAGCACGGCGAGAAGCTCGGCATCGAGGTGGTCTATCTGGCCGCGGAGCTGTTCGAGCGCCTGTTTGAACTCGGCGTTGTCTACATTTTCGCGACGCCACTGTATGGTGTCGAGCATCTCGGCAAGGCTCTCGGGGGTGAGCTGCTGTGCCGCGTCGCTCCACGCCTCGTCGGGGGTGATATGGCTCTCCACGATAAGACCGTCGAAGCCCATGTCGGCGGCTCTCTGCGCCACCTCGGCCACGTACGCGCGCTTGCCGGTTATGTGCGACGGGTCGCATATCATCGGAAGCTCGGGCATACGCCTGTGCATCTCTATGGGTATGTGCCACATGGGATTATTGCGGTAAGAGGAGGCTCCGAACGTAGAGAAGCCCCGGTGTATCAACCCTATGTTATCGACTCCAACGGCCTGCAACCTCTGAACGGCACCCTGCCAAAGCTCCACGTCGGGGTTCATGGGGTTCTTAACCAGCACCGGTATGTCCACGCCACGCAACGCATCGGCTATGTCCTGCACGCTGAACGGGTTGACGGTGGTGCGGGCGCCTATCCATAACGCATCTATACCGAACTCCAAGGCGTTCTCCACATGTTTCGACGACGCCACCTCCACGGCTACTGGCAACCCCGTCTCCTTGCGCGCCTCGTCGAGCCACGACAGACCGCGCACGCCTACCCCCTCGAACGTTCCGGGACGGGTGCGCGGCTTCCATATACCTGCACGTATCATATCGACACGACCGGTGGCGGCCAAACGACGCGCCGTTTCAAGGGTCTGCTCGCGCGTCTCGGCACTGCAAGGACCGGCTATTACAAGCGGTTTTTCTCTTTTCAACTCAAACATATCCTTATGATTTTTACTTGATTACTCTTCTTATTCCGTTGGCTTTGCGCATCACGGCCCTGAGCGCATCCGTGTCGTCTTTCTCTATCATGCGCCTGAGCACCTGAAGCTGGTGTATATGCTCGCGCAAGACGTCGAGAACGTTGTATTTGTTCTGCATGAATATGGGGGTCCACATCTCGGGCGAGCTCTTGGCCAACCTCACCGTGCTCTCGAAACCGCCGCCCGCGAGGTCGAGGATATGGTCGTCCTCGAGCTCCTTTTCGAGCACCGTCAGGGCCAGCGCGAAAGAGGTTATGTGCGATATGTGGCTCACGTATGCGGCGTGGAGGTCGTGCTCCTCGGCATCCATATACTTTATGGGCATATCCAACAGCCGGTATATCTCCGTCACCTTCGACAAGGCGTCATCGTCGGAGAGCTCCCTCTGGCAGATAACGACCGTACGCCCGGCGAACGCCCCCCTCACAGCCGCCTGCGGACCGCTGTATTCGGTACCCCACATGGGATGGGTCGCCACGAAACGGCCTCTGTTGGGGTGCATGGCTATCACGTCGCACAGCTCCTCTTTGGTGGAGCCCATATCAATTATAATCTGATCTTTACGCACACGGTTGAGCGCCTTGACCGCCAC
>CAMWRR010000026.1 GCA_947176715.1 uncultured Rikenellaceae bacterium
GTATGTACACCCTGTATATGCGGTTGAACATATTGAAGTCGTTGACATATACCGAGCCGGTATAGGCCTTCATGGTGGAGAATATGTCGGTCATGGGCACGCCGAGCATCTTGGCCTTGTCGCGGTCGATGTCGAAGTAGAGCTGCGGTATGTCGGGCTGCAACGACGAGTAGACACCGGCCAGCTCCTTGCTCTGCGAGGCGTAATGAAGCAACGTGTCGACAGCGCGCACCAAGTCGTCGTAAGATGCGCCGCTACGGGCCTCCAGCTGCATCTCGAAGCCGCCGGAGCTGCCGAGCCCGGGTATCACGGGAGGCGTAGTGACATATACTTTCGACTCGGGGTATTCCCTCAGCTCGTTTTTTATCTCCTCTGTTATCTCTTTGAACGATATGCCTTTGCGTTCGTTCCACGGTTTGAGCACCACCGTTATCTCGCTACTGCGGCTCTGGTTGCTACCCACGCGCGGACTGGTACCTGTGACATCCAGCAGATAATCCACCTCGGGACGTTCGGCCAGATAGTTCATGGCGCGGACGGTCACCTCGCGCGTCCTCTCGAGGGTAGAGCCCTCGGGCAACTCCAGCTCCACCTTGAAATAGCCCTGATCTTCGGCCGGCATGAAGCTCGACGGCATTATTCTGTTTACCGCGAATATGGCCACGAGCACTATACCGAAGGCGGCCAACACACGTTTGGGGTTACCGAAAGTGCGGCTTATTATCTTGACATACTTTTTGTTGCCGGTGTATAGCCATTTGTTTATGTAGCGGAATACAACGTTCTTTTTCTTGTTCTTGTCGGTCGGACGGAGCACCAACGAGCACATGACCGGGCTGAGAGTCAGAGCCACCGCCGTGGATATGAGCACCGACACGGCTATCGTTATGGTGAACTGGCGGTAGAGCTGTCCGGTTATGCCGCTGAGGAAGCTGACCGGCACGAACACGGCGCAGAGCACCAGCGACGTGGCTATGATGGCTCCGGTTAGTCCGCTCATGGCCTTTTTGGTGGCCTCGTAGGGGCTGAGGTTCTCCTCCTCCATGATGCGCTCCACGTTCTCCACCACCACTATGGCGTCGTCCACCACTATGCCTATGGCGAGAATCAGTCCCAACAAGGTGAGCAGATTGAGCGAGAATCCGAACAAGAGCATGAATCCGAAGGTACCTATCAGCGATATGGGCACCGCCACTATGGGTATGACCGTGGCCCGCCAGCTCTGCAACGACAGATATACCACTATTATGACGAGGATGAGTGCCTCGAAAAGGGTCTTGTACACCTCGTGTATGGAGTCGGATATGTATTCGGTAGCGTCGAGAGGTATCTCGTAGCCGATGCCCTCGGGGAATGTCTTGCTAAGTTCTTCCATCTCCTTCTTGACATTCTCGGCCACCTCTATGGCGTTGGCCCCCGGGAGCATGAATATGCGCAGGATGGCGGCGTTACTGCCGTTCATGCCGCTCTCGGTGGTGTAGGACGAGGCCTCCAACGACACGCGCGCCACATCGCGCAGACGTATTATGGAGCCGTCCGGATTGGCCCTCACCACTATCTCCTCGAACTCGGAGGGTTGCGACAGACGACCCTGCGTTATGATAGGTATGGTTATGTCGACACCGGTGACGGGCTGTTGTCCGAGCACCCCGGCGGCCGACTCGCGGTTCTGGTCCTTGAGCGCCGCCTGTATGTCGGCCACGGTGAGTCCGAAGTTGGAGAGGCGGTCGGGCATCAGCCATATCTGCATGGCGTAGTAACGGCTGCCCACGTTGCTTACGCGACCCACTCCCGGCACGCGACGTATCATGTCGAGCACGTTCATGGTGGCGAAGTTGGAGAGGTATATCTCATCGAATTTGGGATCGTCCGAGGTGAGCGCTATGGTGAGCAGCTGGCTCGAGGCCTGCTTGTCTACCGATATGCCGTTCTGTATCACCTCGGCCGGCAGACGCGATTCGGCCAGCTTCACGCGGTTCTGTATCTCTACGGCGGCAAGGTCGGCGTTGGTCTCTATGTCGAAAGTGACGGTGGCAGAGAATCCGCCCGAGTTGGAGCTGCTCGACTCCATGTATATCATGCCGGGGGTGCCGTTGAGCTCCTGCTCTATGGGGGTACCTACGGCCTGCGATACGGTCAGGGCGCTGGCGCCGGGATAGCTGGCGCTGATCTTTACCGTGGGAGGGGTTATCTGAGGATACTGGTCGACGGGTAGCATCGTCAGACCTATGATGCCCACTATCACTATCACGATGGAGAGCACCATCGAGAATACGGGGCGGTCTATGAAGAAGTGCGATTTCATCTCTCTAAAGCGTTGTTGAATCCGATGCGGTACGTGCGGTATCTATGACAGCGGTTGCCGTGACGGACACCGTATCGTCGTTATCCGGTGCAATATCCACCACTCTCACCTCCATGCCCGGAGAGAGCTTGTGATAGCCCTCCACCACCACTCGTTCGCCGGTGGCGAGGCCTCGCTCCACCACCACGTTGTTGCCTATCTCGGGACCTAACTCTATGAATCGCTTCTCCACCTTGTTATTGGGACGCACCACATAGACGTATGCGCCGCCTTTCTCTATGACCAGAGCCTTCACAGGCACCGTTATGGCGTTCTGACGCACATCCAGAAGGAGCTTCACGCGGGTGAACTGTCCGGGGAGCAGGACGTAGTCAGGGTTGGGAAGCTCGGCGCGCACCGAGAAGGTACCGGTCTTGGGGTCGACCTGCGGCTCGGCGAAGTCGACCAGACCGCGTTCGGGATATACCGAGTTGTCGGCGAGGGTGACTGTGATGTAGGGGTCCCACGAACGGGTCGAATCCTTATGGCCTATGTTGACGTTACGCTCCTTGCTTCGCAGATAGTCGAGCGCAGTCATGCTGAAGTCGACCCTTACCGTGTCGCTCTTGACCACGGTAGCGAGCAGCGATTGCGCCCCCGGGCCGACCAAAGTACCGAGGTCGACGTTGCTCTGGCTCACGTGGCCCGATATGGGCGAACGCACCGTGGTGTAGCTCAGCTCCATCTGCGCCTGAGTGAGATCCGCCTCGCTCATCGACACCGAAGCCGTCGCCGACTCGTAGGTGGCTATGGCGTTGTCGAGGTCGAGCTGGCTGGCCGCGTTCTGTTCGTAGAGCGGACGTATGCGGTCGAGGTCGCGTTTGGCCTTGAGTGCCAGCGCCTCGTCCTTTTTGAGCTGTGCCGCCGCCTTGTCGGCCTTGGCCTTGTATATGCGCGGGTCTATTATGAAGAGCACCTGATTTTTGGTCACGTATGTACCCTCGGCGAACGTCATCTTCTCGAGGTAGCCCTCCACACGGGCGCGCACCTCCACGAACTGCCGGGCACGTATGCGCCCCACATATTCGCCGTATATCTCTACATCCTGCGTGGTTACGGGCACGGCGTTGACGGTGGGATAAAACACCGACTCCTTGTCGGGCCTGAGCAACAATACGATAGCTGTTACAAGAGCCGCCGATACGATTACGGCTCCTATTGCGATTCTCTTTTTCTTACGGGTCATATTCATAGGTTAGTTAAGAGGCTTGAAACAGAGCTTGCAATTATCATGCCAAACACCAAAAAAGCGGATTTATTGCACCTAATCATAAAAGGCTCTATCGTCTTTCGGTGAATATGCGCAATATCTCGCCCGCCCACAGCACCACCGACGTGGCTCCAACTATTATGGCCCAGTCCGACAGCGCGAGCGGGGTAACGCCGAACATCCTGCCGCCGAATGTGACTATGGCCCATTGACCTATGAGTATGGCCGATACGGTAATGAGAAATCCGGTGCTCTCGCCGAGGCGGTAAAAGGCCGACCGTCCCGTTGCGAACGCCTTGGCGTTGAACATATTCCAAAACTGCATCATGACGAAGACGGTGAAAAATAGCGACAGCTCGTACGGGCTGAGACCGTGCGGAGCGGGGGTGAAATCGAAATAGCCGGCCGCCATGCCTCCGAGAGTCATCTGCGTGAGCGAGGTTATGTCGTTATGTTTGAAATATTGCAACAGGCCGAAGAGGAGCACCACGAAAGACAGCCCCACCGTTATTATATAGCGGCCCATCACAGGCGTTATTATATAGTCGCGTGGCCCGCGCGGCCTCTCCCTCATAACGTGCGCGTCGGGCGGAAGCGATGCCAGCGCCAAGGCGGCGAACGTATCCATTATAAGGTTGACCCACAACATCTGCGTCACGGTCAGCGGCGATTCGGTCCCGAGGAACGAGCTTATCAGCACTATCAGACAGGCCGCTACGTTGATGGTCATCTGAAAGAGGATGAAGCGCTGTATGTTCTTATAGAGCGAGCGGCCCCACATGACGGCTCTGGATATGCTGCCGAAAGAGTTGTCGGTGATGGTTATGTCGCTGGCCTCTTTGGCTACCGCCGTGCCGTCGCCCATGGACAGCCCCACCTGCGCCGCTTTGAGGGCGGGAGCGTCGTTGGTGCCGTCGCCGGTGACCGCCACCACATGTCCCGATCGTTGCAGTGCGGCTACGAGGCGTCTCTTGTCCAAGGGGCGGGCACGCGACACTATCTTCAGCCGGGCGGCGCGCTCTTGCAGCTCTTCGTCGCTCATGGCCGCCAGCTCCGGACCGGCGATACACTCCGAGCCGTCGGCCACATCGCCGAGCAGACCTATCCTGCGCCCTATCTCGCGAGCGGTGCCCGGGGTGTCGCCGGTGACTATCTTGACATCTATGCCCGCATCCATGCACTCGCGTATAGCATCGGGCACCTCCTCGCGGACAGGGTCGGATATGGCCGCTATGCCCGAAAGCGTGAGCGGGACCGTTATAGCCTCCCCCTCTATGCCGCTGTCGCCCTCGTCGAGTATGCGGAACGCGAATCCGAGAGTGCGCATCGCCCGGCTCTGATAGCCTGCAAGACACTCGTCTATCTCCCCGCGCATGGAGTCTACGGGCAGCTGGCCGTCGGCAGTGCGTACGCTATCGCACAGCGACATCACTATCTCGGGGGCACCCTTGACGTAAAGTATGCGCTCCCCGCCCGACGACCCCACCACCGTAGCCATATATTTGCGCTC
Organism: uncultured Rikenellaceae bacterium; assembly: GCA_947176715.1. Lineage (GTDB taxonomy): Bacteria > Bacteroidota > Bacteroidia > Bacteroidales > Rikenellaceae > CASDZP01. The sequence goes on from CAMWRR010000026.1 coordinate 5,065, forward strand.
GGTGGAGAAGGTGAGCTGCCTCTCTATGCCGGCCCTCTCGCGCAAACCTGTGTAATCGACCCCGCGGCCGTGCAGCCACAGCAAGAGCGCCCCCTCGGTGGGGTTGCCGAGAACTTTGGGGGCGGCGGGATCGGAGAGGTCGAGAAAGGCCGTGGAGTTGACGGCGAGCCCCTCGGTTACGATATCGTCGTCATACCCCCAGAAGCAGGTGTCGTTTATGCGCATCTGATTGCGAGTGAGGGTCCCCGTCTTGTCGGTGCATATCACGGTAACGGCCCCCATTGTCTCGCAGGCGTGCATCTTGCGTACGAGGTTGTTGGCCGACAACATACGCTTCATGCTCAGAGCCAACGACAGCGTTACGCTCATGGGCAGCCCCTCGGGCACCGCAACGACTATCACCGTTATGGCTATCATGGCCGTAGAGAGGAGATAGTTGCCGAAATCGAGCCACTCGAAGCCCGCACCGGCATGGATATATGTAGCCATACGCCCCACGGCTATCAGCGCGGCCACGGCGTAACTGCCTCTGGTTATCATGCCCGCCAGACGGCGCAGCTGTCCCGAAAGCGGGGTCTCAACGCTATTGTCTATACGCGCCCCCTCGTACACCTTGCCGTATTCGGTGGCGTCCCCCACGGCCGTAACGCGCATGGTGCCGTGGCCGTCCATCACCGTAGTGCCGCGCATCAGATGGTCGGCGGGATATGTGGCCTCTTTGTCGCATTCCGTCGGGTCGGCGCTCTTGACGGCTACCGGCTCGCCCGTGAGCGTCGATTCGTCCGCCTGCATCGATACGGCATCGAGCAACACACCGTCGGCAGGGACCTCCTCGCCGGTGCCGAGCACCACTATGTCGCCCACCACCACCTCGTGCTTGGCTATCTGCGACACGTGGCCGTTGCGTATGACCTTGACGGGGGTGTCGTCGTCAACCTTGTTGAGTATCTCGAACTTACGCTCCGCGCTAACCTCGAAGCAGAACCCCACCACCGTAGCCAGAATAACGGAGGCCAATATACCGGCCGGCTCCAAAAAGACATCGCTTTCATACGACAGAACGATATACTGGTAGAACGCCACGGCCACCGACAGGGCCAACGCCACCAACAATATGACGATGATAGGATCGGTGAATTTCTTCAGAAACTGACGCCATAGCGGCTCCCTCTCGGGGGGAGTGATGGTGTTGTCGCCGTGAATGCGCCGGCTCTCCGACACCTCGGCGTCGCTAAGACCGCGGTAGTGTTTGTGTGTATGTTCCATGTCTGTGTTATGATTCGGACCGGGCAAACATATATGGCCGGCCGTTGCGAAGCGACGCAAAGTTAACCGTTTTTACTAACGTTTTCGACAAGCCGAGAGCAGAAACAAATAGGATTTGGTTCTGCCGAGGCGAGAAAACGTCTGCTAAAGCGAACGTTTTCGATAAGCCGAGAGCAGAAGCAAATGGGACTTGGTTCTGCCGAGGCGAGAAAACGTCTGCTAAAGCGAACGTTTGTTTTACCTGACAGCGATAATTGTATTACCTTTGCCCTTGCAATGAAAAACACGGACACTCTCTTCGACGACAGCCTCTCGCTGTTGCGCGCCATGATAAAGACCCCCTCGTTCAGCCGCGAGGAGGATGGCACTGCCGCCCTTATAGAGGCGTTCATGCGCGATGCCGGCATAGCACCGCAAAGAGCGGGCAACAACGTGTTCGCCTTCGCCGAGGAGTACGACCCGGCGCGTCCCACAGTATTGCTCAACTCGCACCACGACACGGTAAGTCCCAATGCCGGATATACCCGCGACCCGTTCAGCCCCGACATGGAGGATGGGTTGCTCTACGGCTTGGGCAGCAACGATGCCGGAGCCAGCGTGGTGTCGCTGTTGGCCGCCTTTCGTCGGCTCTGCCGCCGCCCTCTGCGCTTCAATCTCTGCATAGCGCTCACGGCCGAGGAGGAGGTATCGGGAGCGGGAGGCATAGAGAGCCTGTTGCCGTCGCTCGGCGATATAGAGCTGGCGGTGGTAGGCGAGCCTACCGGCATGAATCCGGCCATAGCGGAGCGGGGCCTCATGGTGGTGGACTGCACATGCCGCGGAGCAGGCGGGCATGCCGCTCGCCGCGAGGGCGACAACGCCATATACAAAGCCATAGAGGGCATCGACCGCATACGCCGACACCGTTTCGACCGCACGAGCCCCTATCTCGGCGACACCATGATGACGGTGACGGTAATAAACGCGGGCACGCAACACAACGTGGTCCCCGCCGAATGTCGCTACACGGTGGACGTGCGCATGACGGAGCGTTACACCCACGAAGAGCTTTTGGAGACGATAGGAGGCCTGTGCGGAGGCGAGGCCGTGGCGCGATCTATGCGTCTGCGTCCGTCGCACATTGCCGAGTCGCACCCCTTCGTGAGCTATGCCGTAAGCCGCGGGCTAACCCCGTTCGGCTCCCCGACCCTCTCCGATCAGGCCCTGATAGCGGCGCCGTCGGTGAAGATAGGGCCCGGAGACTCCGCCCGCTCGCACACCGCCGACGAATATGTGAAGTTAGACGAGATACGTCACGCCATAGATACGTACACAGACATCATAGGACACTACATACTGAAATAGAATGAGCAAACTTTGGCAGAAAAACATAGACAGCGCACCGTGCGTAGAGCGTTACACCGTTGGTGCCGACCGTAAGATGGACCTATACCTCGCACGTGCCGATGTGCTCGGCTCGCTGGCCCACACACGCATGCTGGCCTCGGTGGGACTCATGTCGCAGGACGACCTCGAGCTGGTGCAACGCGGCCTCAAGGAGATATACCGGCGTATAGAGTCCGGCGACTTCGAGATAGCCGAGGGGGTGGAAGACGTACACTCGCAGATAGAGTTCATGCTCACCGAGACGGTCGGCGAGGCCGGCAAGAAGATACACAGCGGACGCTCGCGCAACGATCAGGTGCTCGTCGACCTCAAGCTGTTCCTGCGCGAGAGGGTGCGTCAGACGGTGCTGTCGGTGGAGCGTCTATTCAACAAGCTGCAGGAGCTGTCGAGGCAACACCGCGATGTGCTCATGCCGGGCTACACGCACCTGCAGATAGCCATGCCGTCGTCGTTCGGGCTGTGGTTCGGAGCCTACGCCGAGAGCCTTGCCGACGATCTGGAGATGTTGCTGGCGGCCTATCGCGTGTGCGACAAGAACCCGCTCGGCTCGGCGGCTGGGTACGGCTCGTCGTTCCCGCTCGACCGCACGATGACAACCCGGCTGCTCGGCTTCGAGACCCTTAACTACAATGTTGTCTACGCACAGATGGGGCGCGGCAAATGCGAGCGTATAGTGGCTCAGGCCATGAGCTCGGTAGCCGCCACACTATCGCGTCTGGCATTCGACAACTGTCTGTTTCTCAGTCAGAACTTCGGCTTCATATCATACCCGGCGGACCTTACCACCGGCTCGAGCATAATGCCCCACAAGAAGAATCCCGACGTATGGGAGATAATGCGCGGCAAGTGCAACCTACTGCAGGCGCTCCCGGGGCAGATAGTATCGCTCACCACCAACCTGCCATTGGGCTACAACCGCGACCTGCAGCTGCTCAAGGAGGTGCTGTTCCCGGCTATGGAGTCGCTTACCGAATCCATCGACATGGCCCTCTTCATGCTCTCGCACATAGAGGTCCGCCGCGGCATAACCGACAACCCCATGTACGACTATATGTTCAGCGTAGAGGTGGTCAACAACGAGGTGCTATCGGGGGTACCTTTCCGCGAGGCCTACCGGAAAGTGGGTCTCGACATAGAGGCGGGAAAGTTCTCGCCCTCCCGCACCCTGCACCACACGCACGAAGGCAGCATCGGCAACCTGTGCACCGACGAGATAACCGCCCGATTCAACGAGGTATTGGCTCGCTTCGACTTCGACAGAGCCGTAAAGGCCGAGGCCGAACTGGTACGCTAAAACGACTGAATATAACGATATGAACCACACCGAACCCAAAAAAATTCTTTTCGTATGTCTGGGAAACATCTGTCGCTCCCCGGCGGCCGAGGGCATCTTCAGACGTATGGTTGAAAAACAAGGCCTCGCGGACAGGTTCGTCATCGACTCCGCCGGCACCTACGGGGGACACGCCGGAGAGCTGCCCGACAGTCGCATGAGAGCGGCCGCCTCACGCCGCGGCTACGAGCTTACGCACCGTTCGCGCAAACTCACGGAGGATGATTTCCGCCTATTCGACATGGTGATAGTGATGGACGACTCCAACTACGAAAGGGCCTCGCGGACGGCACCCGACATGGAATCCGTAGCCAAACTGCACAGAATGACCGACTTCGCCCGCAAACACGTGTGGGACCACATCCCCGACCCCTACTACGAGGGGGCGGAGGGGTTCGAGTTGGTGCTCGACCTGCTCGAAGACTGTCTCAGCGGACTGCTGGACAGCATCACACGAGGCGACGAATAGGGAGCGTTGCCACCGCCGGACATATATACGGATAACTCGCGGCAGGTTCGCTCCTAAGCGGAGGTCTTCCCGCCTCGGCATAATCCGCCGCACCTGTCATTCCGCCGTGAAATCCATCTCTTTAAGGTGCGTATAATAGCTTTGATGATAAGCCTTTACCAACGAATCGGCCCTCTGCATCTCGGGACTCATGCGGTCGAATATGTTGGATAGCTCGAGCGAGTCGCGCTTGTAATCGTATGCGGCGGTGATACGGTTGCCGTCGAAAAGATATGAGAGCGAGTCGGTTATGAAAAGGTAGCGTTCGTTATAGTAGTTCGTGGCCATTGCGGGGCGGTCGCTCTCGCCGAGCACGTCGCGTCCGAATGCGAAATAGGGTTTGTCGTAACCGAGAAGTCCCAACAGCGTGGGCATTATATCGAGCTGACCGGTCACCCCGTCATGCACCCGGCCCTGTCCGAGAGGGTCGTAGACGAAATATATTATGGCGCTGCTTCCTGTGGCGGTACGGGTCTTGTCGGCATATATCTCGCTCGAGACATGGTCGGCGCAAAATACGAAGAGCGTACTCTCGAACCACGGCTGTGTGCGGGCATGGTCGAAGAAGCGTCTGATGGCGTCGTCGGTGTAGGCCACGCACGGGTGCTCCTTGGTGAAACCCTCCGGAGCGTCGAAGTCGTCGGGCACTATGAACGGATGGTGAGACGAGAGGGTGAATACCGAGGCGAAGAAGGGTTGCGGCAGGGTGTCGATGACGCGCGCCATGTAACCGAGAAACTGACGGTCGCGTATACCCCAGAAGCCGTCGAAATCGTCTGTACCGCACGCCTTTTCGTAATCTTCCTGCGTGTGGTGGTTCTCTACCCCTATGTGGTTGCAGAATGCCACGAAGCCCATAGAGCTACGCGGCGACCCGCAGAAGAAGTCGGTACGGTAACCCTCGCGCCCGAGAAGCGCGGGCAGACCGTCGATGCGTCCCAATGCCTGCGGCGTAAGCACGAACGGCGTTACATACGAGGGTATGGAGGCCATTATGGAGGGTAGCGCGTCTATCGACTTTCGACCGCTCGAATAGGCGTTGGTAAAGAGCAACGAGTGGCCCATGAGCGAATCGAGGAATGGGGTGTAGCCGCCGTTGTCGTAGAGACCGGGGTTGAGGAGAGCCGAATGTTCACGGCTGAAGCTCTCCAACACGAAGAGCACTATGTTTCTGCGGCTCATGCCTCCTACAGAGACAGGCTTATGATAGGGCGAGAATATGGAGTCGCGCACCTCGGAGGCGAAAAACTCGGTCACCGACACTGTTTTGTTTCCGGCGGTGCGTATCACGCAAAACGGATTGGAGAGCACCAAAGCCGACTGCGACGGCGACGACACCCACTCGGCGGCGTTGCTAAGCGTGATGGGACGGGTTGTACGTGGGTAGCCGCCGCGTATGGCCCCCACCGCAAGGAATACCGCCAACGCCAACAAAGCGGTATTGACGGGGTAGAATAACGCAGGACTCTTGAACTCGGTAGCCGGGTCGACCTTGAGGCGACGATATGCCGCCACCATACCTATGATGAACAACAGTGCGAGAGCTATAACCGATATGTTCTCGCCCAACGCCTTAAGCACAATGGCGCCGTTGTTGTCGCCGTCCTGCAGGAAGTGCAGGTCGTCGAAGGTGAACCGCTTACGCGCCCCGCGGAAGTATATCGCGTCAGCCGTATTGAGCACCACTGTCACAACGGCCGATAGCAACCACACCACAAAGAGCATGGCCTGATAGGCACGGCCCGTACGGCACCTCAGCGGCAACAGCGACAGCAACACGAAGAGCGAGAAGGCATAGCACACCGATGCCGAGTCGAACCTGAGCGACCCGGCCACGATACCGCCCCAATCGCCCGCCTCCACCGGTCCGAGCATATCGGCATTCACTGCGAAGAAGAGTATGCGGCATAGCGCCAACGCCACATACACGACGGCTATACGCGCTACGGTAATAAAAAAATTGTTTCTCATCGTATCTCCTTTCCCTTTGTCGGCCACTGCATTATGGCTACCGCTACAACGGTTATGACTATCCCCGCCACGGTCTGCACATTGGGGCTCTCTCCGGGCAGAAGCGCCCAGCTCATCACCACCCCCACCACCGGCACCGCGAACTTGCGTATGTTAAGCTCCGACACCTTGATGCCCGGCCGCGACAACAGATAGTACCAAATGGAGAACCCCGCCGCCGGTATTATCGCCAACCACAACACGGCGCCCCAGAAACGGAGCGGATAGCCCGCGCCGAGATCGGGCCTCTCCACCACGAGGGCCGTCAGAAACAGCAACACCCCGCCTGTGAAATTGGCGAACGACGTGAGCATCACGGGGTGTATCTTGTTATCGCTCTTGGCCACCATTATATTCGTATATGAGCCGGTGACGTTACTGCACAGAAGCAACACCACGCCGGCATAGAACGCCCCGCCTGTATGTGTCGGCCGCCCTTTGCTGGCGGGGCGGGGCCGCCCCCCCGCG
>CAMWRR010000027.1 GCA_947176715.1 uncultured Rikenellaceae bacterium
AGTCACACAAATCTCATCTTTAGTCAAGTAATTGGACGGTTTTACCCTTTCTATGCGTATCCCTAACGAACATTCGATAAAATTCAAAAAACGTCTTTTTAGCGATAGTGACCTTTTAAGGGGAAAATCCTTACTCCATTTCGTCATTGCCAGATATTTATAAAATTCACCTTTCAATGGATGAGGTTGATTCTTATTTAACCAAGGCTTAGAAGCCGTAGCGAAATGGAGAATAGTCGGATTCGACAAACAAGCATTAATCTCGTCCAGATACTTTTGATGCAACGGAGGATTTTTCATATAAAACGGATCGGTCATATTGTATCGAAATGGTAATTGTCTTATCTTCCCGACCAATACGCTGTTTATCGCATCCTGATCCCAAAACAGCAACCTATCAGGATATTCCGCAATAAAAGAGAATATTGTTTCGGCAATATTATTCTCTCTCCAATAATCGAGATTATACAACAACACTCCCGTGTTGAAATATCCCTTATCGGAACCGTATTTCAAACGATTGTATGTTCTAACGTCGTCGGTAGCCCCGTCTAAAACGGCCCCGCAGGCATGCCCGTCGATATCTTCAGACAACAACCCGGACAAATTACCACACACCACCAGATCGCAGTCTAGATAAAGCGCCTTATGTACATCACAAGGCAGTATCTGCGGTATCAGTATTCTTAGATATGCCGCTAAGCTGACATGGTCGTTTTCACGTACTACGCAATCTTTAAGTACGCTTTCATCAATATCGTAAAAAGATATCGACTTGCCATGCCTCTCCACTATCTCTTTAAGAGACAGTTTACTCTCATCATCTAGCGATGTAGATACTATGTGATAACGCACCTCATTATCCGCATTGTTTTGACACAACGACTCTATCGCGGTTCCGCAGAAAGGTACGTATCTATTATCCAAACAGTGAACTATATCCATATTTCAAATCTATATTATGCCTCTCTCCCGCAACTTCAACTGCCAATTCCACGCATTGCGCAATGTCTCTTCGATAGGGGTATCGGCTCTCCACCCCAATATATCGTTGGCCTTGGAAGGATCGCCCCAGACCTTTTCCACGTCTCCATGACGACGCGGTGCTATCTTGTAAGGCACCTTTACCCCTGTAGCCCGCTCAAAGGCCGTTATCAACTCCATTACCGACACTCCTTTGCCGGTACCCAGATTGAACACCTCCACCTGCGCACTACTTTTATCGTCGAGCACACGCTCTACAGCAGCGACATGAGCCTTGGCAAGGTCTACCACATCGATGAAATCGCGGATGCAATATCCGTCAGGCGTGTTATAATCGTTACCGAAAACACTCAATATGTCACGAGCCCCTATGGCCGCCTGTGTCATGAACGGAACCAGACAGTTGGGGACACCGTTGGGAAGCTCGCCTATAATACCCGACGGATGCGCTCCTATCGGATTGAAATAGCGAAGCATTACAGCGTTGAAACCGACACCGGAGGCGACAACATCGGCAATCATCTCCTCGCATATCTGTTTGGTATTGCCGTATGGCGACGTGGCTCTCTTTATGGGGGTATTCTCAGTCACAGGGTTCTCGTCGGGCTCTCCGTAAACGGTGCATGAAGATGAAAATACCATCCCTTTGGTACCGTGCTCACGCATCATATCGAGCAAATTCATCAGCGTGACGAGATTGTTGCGATAATATTTGACAGGCTCCGCAACAGACTCTCCCACAGCCTTGTCGGCTGCAAAATTAATGACACAGGCTATGTCGTGATAATCATCGAATAGCCTCCGCATAGCCGTCATATCGGTACAATCGGCCTCAACAAACTCCGGACGTACACCCGATATGGCCTCTATCCCGTCAAGCACCCTCCTGTCGCTATTTGCGAAGTTGTCAACTATAACGACCGTATACCCCGAAGCCTGCAACTCCACGACGGTATGCGAACCTATATAACCGGCTCCACCGGTTACCAATATCAGATCTTTGGCCATCTATTTATGTTTTCTGTGAATAATATTTTTAACAAACACAAACTCACTGAATTTGAATATCTCGCTTCCACCTATGTAGACCGCGGCAAAAACCGACATCCCGACAATTATCTGCCACCACGCACTCTCCAAAAACAACATAGAGCCGACAGCCGCCATACCGGAGACTGCCGTAAGTAGCATAACAGGCATTAAGGTCCTTATCTGCACCATATATCCAGTATCCAACACTTTTTTAGTGTAATATACGATGATGCAAACATCTAAAAGATTATATATCACCACACCTATACACAACCAGCGCAATCCGAACGGAAACGTGGCGCATAATATAGCTATTGCTACGATCTTCTTTACCACCTCTGCCCTGAGAAACAAGTCGGAACGCCCCTTTACGTTGAGCATCTGGTTATTGAGAACCATTACAGGATACCACATATACGCCAAGCTCAGTATGGAGATAAGTTCGGCACTTGGCAACCACTTCTCCGTCAATACAATCAGCACCAACGGCTTGGCTATCACTGCCAACAGGATCATCAGGGGGAACACCACAAAACAGCTCAACCTCAAATATTTCAGGAACGTCTCCTCAAGCCATGCCTGATCGTGCTGGTGTTCGCACTGTACGGGATAAATCACCCTGCATATAACCGACACTATGTTTGTGGATGGGTATTGCGATATGGAGTAGGCCCTGTTGTAGTACCCAACGTCCACCGCATTATAAACCCTGCCTATCACGAGACTGTACAGATTGAGATAGATAGTGTGCATCAATGCCGAGGCGAGCAACTTGGAACCGAACGAGAACAACTGTTTGAACGACGCTATCGAAAACTTCAACAACGGAACCCACTTGGCCATAACCCACAACAACACGGTAACCAACAGGTTGTTGGACAAAGACTGCACCACAAGTGCCCACACGCCCCAACCGTGATATGCCGTATATATGCCTATCGCACCGCTTATGACCACAGACGCCAGCGAAGCCTTGGTCTGCGCTTTAAAGTTAAGCTCTATGCTGAGCCGCGTACGCTGAACGATAGAGAAGCTCGACAATATGAGATTCAACCCCACCCAACGCGTAACCTCCGTAAGTAACGGTTGTTTATAGAATTCCGCTATCAACGGAGCGCACCAGAACAATATACCGTACAGAACGACAGATACCAATATGTTAAAGTAGAATACGGTAGAATAATCGGTTTCGTCCCTGTCTTTTTTCTGTATGAGCGCATTTCCGAATCCACTGTCGATAAATGTCTGGGCCACGGCCATGAATATGGCAAGCATAGCTATAAGACCGTATTCGGCAGGACTGATAAGTCGCGCTATTACGATACTCAGCAAAAACTGCACTCCTTGAACGGAAAACCGTTCAACCGCGCTCCATATTACTCCTTTGGTAGTGCTGGACATTATTTGTCAGACAATAACCTATCGAAATACTCTATTGTTTTGCGCAACCCCTCATCGAGCTTCACACGTGGTTCCCATCCTCCGAGTATCTCCTTGGCATAGCTTATGTCCGGCTTGCGTTGTTTGGGGTCGTCGCCCGGAAGCGGAAGAAAATCTATCTTCGATTTGGACCCTGTAAGCTCTATAACCTTTTGCGCAAGTTCCAACATGGAGAACTCGCCGGGATTACCGGTATTTACCGGACCGATAATATCGTCACCGGTAGACATCATCCTGACCATAGCCTCTATGAGATCGTCCACATACTGGAAGCTACGTGTCTGATGCCCGTCGCCATAAATGGTGATAGGCTCGTTTTTCAAGGCCTGTATTATGAAATTAGAGACTACGCGACCGTCATTCGGGTCCATTCTGGGGCCGTAGGTATTGAATATACGGATAATCTTGATACGGACATTATTCTGACGATAATAGTCCATAAAGAGCGTCTCGGCGCATCGTTTGCCTTCGTCGTAACAACTACGGATACCGATAGGGTTAACGTTTCCCCAATAGCTCTCCACCTGAGGATGCACAGCCGGATCACCATAAACCTCGCTCGTAGAGGCCTGGAGTATCTTAGCCCCTACACGTTTGGCCAGGCCCAGCATATTGATGGCCCCCATTACGGACGTTTTAATAGTCTGAATGGCATCATGCTGGTAATGAGGGGGCGATGCAGGACAAGCCAGATTGTATATCTGATCTATCTCCGCATAATAGGGAAACGTAACGTCATGACGTACCAACTCGAAATGGTTATCGTTTATAAGGTGTCGAATATTATCCTTATTTCCTGTAAAGAAGTTATCAAGACAAATCACGTCATTACCTTCCGAAATAAGACGATCGCATAAATGCGACCCCAAAAATCCGGCTCCACCTGTGACCAATACTCTTGCCATATCTTTATTGAATTTATGTTTATCTCGATTATCGAAGTCTCTATATCGCTCTCTACAACGCCTCAATGAAAATATCGGGAATCTCGGCTATCACCTTTATTCCCGCGTCGGTGGTTATCCTCACGATAATCTCCCGTCTGCCGCCGTTTCGTGCCGGCTCCATGTCTACTATGCGCCCCTCGTAACCTTCGAGGTTTCCGCCGGTTATTCTCACGCTACGCCCCTTGCTCCACTCGGCACGGTCTGCGGGCATGAAATCCATGTCGTCGGTAAGCCGGGAGACCACGGTCCGAAACTTATACAGTTCGTATTCGGGCACTACGGCATAGTCCGCATCCGCCGAGCGTCCCTGACGATATATCCACGCCATACCGCCGAGCGACTTGGCCAAAGCCGGCAACCTATCCCGACAAGTCCTTAAAAACACCACGTTACGTATAACCGAACGGGTCTGTGTGGTCAGTTTCCTCCCCACGCGCTTCACTATCTCCTCGCAAGGGTAATAGAGGGCCGCGCTCTCCATTCCGAAGCCGTTCACAAGAACAGCGGCTACGTTTTCATACGAGGCATCCGGCCTGAGCCTCATGGCATACCAGCGTTCGGCGCAATCCTTGATGCTGCCGGCTATCATCGCCACGACACCCTCTACCCTATCGCCTCCTACGTCACCGCCGCGCACATGTCTGAGCGGTGAATTATCCGGCAGCTCCGGAAGTGCGGCCAAAATAACCTCCGAGGGCACTTTAAGCTCCTGAGCTATCTCTATCCACAATCTGAGAGAGAGGTCGGCGTCGGCCGCACACGTAATACCGGCCCTGCGGAACATACCCTCCACATTGTGAAGATAGGAGCGCTCCCTCTGCGCCATATCGGCAACCGGCATACCCGAACGCAAAATCGGAAGCAGATAATCGGCATCCCAACCCTCGTACCGGCTTATTATGCGTATCATCCCCGGCAGCAACGGCAGGCTCCCGCCCGAGGCGAGCATAAGCCGTCCTCCCCTGACAGAGCTTTTACGTAACGAGGCCATATCGGCGAACGACATACCGCAAGCGTAGAGCGAAAAAAGGAACAACGCCTGCGTCTGCTCGAACAACGGCTGAGAGGCGAAATCGAAAGAGGCCACGGTACGTGCCGCCTCCAAACGTCCGCCGCCAGACACTATCTCAGGCGCCGACCTCTCTTTACGGGTACCTATCGCATCGAACGCGCCCGACTTGGGGGCCAACCCCCTCTTTACCGCCTTGTTGTAAAGCGAACGGAAACGCTCGCAATACCGGCGTATGGTCGTAGCCTTGAGCCCCTCCTCAACGAGATAGCGGCGGTAAGAGTCTACCAGCTCTCCGTCTATGTCCGAGAACCCTATCCTCCTGTCGCCGAGAAACCGCCCGAACGACGATACGAACCAACGGCAGTTGGCCGCATCGCTCGTAGTTATGCGCTCCATCTCGTCATGGAAGAAATCCAAAGGAGAGAGAGCTGAATGGCGGCTATCCATATCGGAGCTTAACATCGGCAGGAATAATCCAAGTTATCTGTTTTTACGGCAATATCCGTCTTCCCCCTCGTTACAAACTGGGGTTAGTGGCGATATGTGCGCCTTATGCCGTATCATAAAAACAACCGCGTACCCCCCGAAGACATATCGGAGCGTACATCGCGACGGATGCACCGTCCAGAAACAGACACCCGCCATGAGGCAAAGATAACTATTTTTGCCCAATTCCGCTAAATTATACGCATTAAAACACCGCTCCCCCGAACCGCACACAGAGGACAACACGCAAAGCCCGCCTCAACCGGCGCAAACACCTATACACAAACAGCCTGACCAAAACGAACGACATACACCCCACTGCTACACATACACAATAGCATCGTCGTCCGGTAAAATCCATATCCAGCCACGAGGTCCGACCCGAACAAAGCGATGGATGTCGAACACATTCAACTCGATTAGGTCCGATATAACGAAGACCGTGCTCCCTTCCGCTTGACAGACCCGAAGCACGAATGGCACCGAACCTTAGCTACGTATGTGAGGAAAAACAGGTCTCTATATTGAAACATGTTTTACCCATGAATATAATACACATGCCGCCTGAAATTTACCGTACGGCAATAACACAAAAACTGTCCGGAACCAGACATACGTTCCGATTCCGGACAGCCCCATTCGACGTAATGTCGCGTCACTCCGCTATGTAGTTATATACTTTAAGGTTAGCGATACGACTTCTGAAATCACCGGCCTTTTCGAGCGGGAAGACCAATGTGCGTATGAAGTTGTTCTGCGCTTCGGTTCCGTCATTGAGGCAACGCCTCTCCACCCCCATGCGCTCTACGAGCTTACCGTTCACAAACAACGATGTGGAGACGCTGTCGCCGGTTATCTTCACGCTTATCTTCTCTCCGTCGTAGGGGCGGAATCGGAAGGTGTTCAGGTAACCGTCACGCGCAAAACCGAACATGCCGCTAACAGGGTCGGACAGATAAAACACCGCATACGGCGAGCGGAACAGCGCCGTTCCGTACTCCTCGGGGCGTGCCTCCATATCGAATGTCACCGTATAGCCGTAACCTATCTCGCTATAAGGAGCCTCTGCGCCGGGCGACACCTCCTCCGACTCGTACACCAACCCCTCTCCGTCGCCTATCTTTGCCGACTGATTTACCCCCGGAGCCTCGCTCAGACCGCCTCTTCCGGACTCGAACTCATCGAAAGCCATCGAGGGCGACACGTTCCACGTCTTGGTGGCCACGGTCTGCAAGGCAGGCATCAGGCGATGATGTATATCCTTGACCGACACTCCGTTACCCACAACATCGTTCCACACGGCGAACATGCCGCCCAGTATGGAGCTGTCGCGCTCCTCGAATACGGCATCGGCCACGTGGGCGGGCGTCCATTTGTCATAGAGGTATCGGGTGTTGAGATAGTCGTAATAGTAGCCGGCCATAGGGACTATATATGTGTAACGGTCGGGGATGCACACCAATTTGTAACCCTGCCGCGCCATCTCCACCGGGTCGGCGTAACCGTTGTACCATGCGTACATCACCACGTCGTCGGCCTTGACGGGGGTAGAGCCGTCGGCATGGGTTAGGGCGCCCCACACGCACGCCTGCTTGCCGAAGCCCTCCACATAGCGGATATAGCGGTCGGTAAAGGCACGGAACCGTTCCACCACGGCCTTGTCCTTGTTAGAGTATTCGTCGGTGCCTATATGCACACGCGGACCTACGAACACAGGGTCGTCGCCTCCGAGATACTCGGCAAAGAGCGAGTCCATAAAGGCATAGACCTCAGGGGCGGAGAGGTCGAGATGGTCCATGCCGTAGTCCTTGCTCCCCAACACCGGATTATAACGGCTGAAAGCGAGCGTATGGGCGGGAGCGTCTATCTCGGGGATTATCTCCACGAAGCGGTCGGCGGCATCGGTCTGGAAACCGGCGAACTCCCTCTTGGTGTAATAGCCGTCGCGGGCGGTGAGTCCGGGAAAGGTCTCGCATTCGAGGCGGAAAGCGGCGTATGTCTCGTCCCAGTCGTTATTGAAATATTGCTTGAAACCGTTGTCGTTGAGATGTATGTGCAGAACGTTCATCTTGTAATACGACATGATATCGGCCAGATCGCGCAGATATGAGAGGGGGATGAACTTACGGCCGCAGTCGAGCACCATGCCACGCACGGCATAGTCCGGCATATCGCGCATAAAACCCTTCGGCAGCCTACTGTCCGACGTCTGTTCGCTTATCTGCAACAATGTACGCGTGGCCCAATAGACACCCTTAGGCCCGTTTGCCGATATTCGCACAGACTTATCTATATCGACGGCGTACCCCTCCTGCCCCAACCTGTCGTCGGTGTCGAGTGTCATAAAGATATCTCCTGCCTTAGGCCTACCTTTCGTCACCTTGAGAGCGGTACCGAACATCACGGCATAATCGTCGGCAAACATAGCCGCCACCCTACCGAGCGCATCGTCGTCATAAACTATGCGAGTACGCTCGTCGGGAACGAAGAAGCCGTCACGCCCGCTCCACTCCCTGACCTCGGGAACCACAAACGGCTTGGAATTCTCCGCATAAAGCGCCGTAGAAACGGCCATACATGCGCAAACAAAAATTATTGCTCTTTTAACGAATAGGTTCATACACATATTTTTCGTAAAGATAGCAACAATTTACCGACAAACGCCTATGATGTCTGAAAAAACAGAGACCGTCCGCCATTGGCAAAAACGACCGAACAATCGGCATCATTCCGCCCGCCACACACATACACAGTACTTTTTTGTCGGACAGAAAAGCCAAAGGCCGAATTTATCTTACCGACAACAATATAAAAAGCCCCTACAATCCGGATTGCAGGGGCGATGTACGGCTGTTTCCGTAACAGGCGGAGATATTCCGCACCGCTTAGGGCGTCGGGATCGGTCGGGTCCCGACGCGTCAGAGGTCTATTTCAGATTCATTTCATCCAACAGATAGCCCGCTCCGGCGAACCTGTCTATGAGGAAGAGGACGTAACGTATGTCGACGGCTATATTGCGGCAATACTCCTCGTCGAACACAATGTCGCTCATGGTCGACTCCCAGCAACGGTCGAAGTTGAGCCCGATAAGCTCGCCGTCGCCGTTGATGACGGGGCTGCCCGAATTGCCGCCCGTAGTGTGGTTGCTGGCGATGAAAGCCACGGGCACGGTGCCGTTCACACCCCAGCGACCGTAATCTTTGGTCTTGTATATGTCACGAAGACGCTGAGGCACGTTGTAGTCGTATATCTCGGGGTTGTCCTTCTCCATGATGCCGTCTATGGTGGATACGCAATCGTACACCACACCGTCGCGCGGAGCGAAGCCACCCACCTTACCGTAGGCTATACGGAGCGTGGAGTTGGCATCGGGATAGAACGGGCGTTCGGGCTGAAACTCCATAAGTCCGCGCATATAGTCGCCGTAGAGGGCGGTTATCTCCTTGTTAAGCTCGCCATAACGGGGCAATATCTTATCGTTCAGAAGCCCGGTGGTGGCCGCATACACTTTGGTGGCCGCATCGTCGGCGAACACTCGGCGTGCCTCCGAGGGGTCTTTCTCTATGAGCGCGTAGACAGCTACCGAGTCGGTGAGCACAGAGGAGTCGAAAAGGTTGTCGACCCATTGCGACACATCACGGCTGGCGGCCTCCATGTCGGCGGTACGGAAACCGGGGTCGACATCGTCTATGAACGACTGTATGACGGCCTTGGCTATCTCCTGGTCGATGGGGCGATGGTAGTCCTTATAGAAAGCCTTGGCCACGGCCATCATAACGTCGTCAGAAGCGGATGCCAACTGACCGCCGAAGCGCAAAAGCTCTATAGCCCGGACAGACTCGTTATAGTAGTCGTAGGCGAACGCATAAGGCTCCAGCTCGGCATAGAGGGCACGGAAACGGTCAGTGAGCCCTGCATACTCCGGCTTGTCGGCGGCCCACTCGGCGAAGGCATCTTCGAGGGCCTCTTTCTGCGACACCACACCCAGACGCACTACACCTTTGGCCTCGCCCTGCCACTTCTTCCATGCGTTTGACACATTGGCGTTCTTGGCAGCGTATTTTATGCGTACGGCGGGGTCTGCGTCCTGATATCTGTTCATTATGTCGAGACGGGCCGTGCGCAGGGCTATCTTGGCAGGATTGCTCTTTTCGGCTATATAGCGTACGGCGTCGGAGGTGATATACTCGTAGGTGCGGCCCGGATAGCCGTATATGAAGGTGAAGTCGCCCTCCTCGACACCTTTGGTAGAGATGGCGAAAGAGCGTTTGGGACGGTAGGGGACATTGTCTTTGCTGTAATCGGCCGGCTTGTTGTCCTTGTCGGCATATATGCGGAAGAGGCAGAAATCGCCGGTATGGCGGGGCCACATCCAGTTGTCGGTGTCGCCTCCGAACTTGCCTATGGCCGACGGCGGACAACCCACCAGACGGACATCGCGGAAAGTCTCGTAGACGAATAGAAAATATTGGTTGCCGTAGTAGAGCGACTCCACCGTAGCGCGGTAGCCGTTGCCGTCGGTGGCCTCGGCGATGATCTTGTTTATGTTATCGCGACGTTTGGCGGCGGCCTGCTCCGCGGTCATTTTGCTCTTGACGCCTTTGTTGACCCGCTCGGTGACATCGTCCATGTATTTGAGGAACGAGGCGGTATAGCCCGGGTTGGGCAACTCCTCCTCACGACTCATGGCCCAGAAACCGTCGGTAAGATAGTCGTGCTCCACGGTACTGTGTCGCTGTATGTTGCCGTAGCCGCAGTGGTGGTTGGTCAACATAAGACCCTCGTCGGAGATCACCTCGCCGGTACAACCGCCCAAATGCACAACGGCATCTTTGAGCGAGGCGTTGTTTATGTCGTAGAGGTCCCGGGCCGTGAGCCTGAAACCTTTGGAGCGCATGTCGGCAAGACGAGCCGTGCCTATGACGCTCGGAAGCCACATACCCTCCTCCGCCGAGACCATCAATGCGCTCAGCGACAGGAGAAACGTTGTAAGTGTTCTTTTTAACATCTGTTATGGTTTTGATTCGTTTTTTACGTTAAACGGTGCCGGCTTCGGCCATATACCGTTTCATACCGGACTTATATCCGCATCTTATGCCGGCCACGCATCACCTTTCGTCTATAATAGTGTCGAGCTCGGCGCACAACCGCTGTACGGGAAGCCCCACCACATTGTAATAGGAGCCGTCGACGGACTCTATGCCTATATAGCCTATCCACTCCTGTATGCCGTACGCCCCGGCCTTATCCATAGGCGAGTACTTATCTACATAGTATGCGATCTCCTCGTCAGTGAGCGCTTTGAACTTCACGCCAGTGGATACCGAGAACGAGTGCGTTTTACGGCACGTGCGTACGGTGACACCCGTTATGACGGTGTGCCATCTGCCGCTCAGCAACCGGAGCATGTCCGCGGCATGTTCGGCGCTGACAGGCTTGCCCAAGACATCGTCGTCGACAACTACGGTGGTATCGGCGGTAACCACTATATCGCGAGACCTTACCTCGAACGGGTACGACTCCGACTTCTTACGGCTCAGATAGAGCGCCACACCGTCCGCCGGCATGTCGTCGGGAAAACTCTCGTCCGTATCGAAACCGGGAGCCACACAGAATGTCAACCCGGCATCGCGCAACAACTGACGCCTGCGGGGAGAACCCGAGGCCAATATCAGTTCGTATCGTTTAAGTTTATCGTGAAGAAGCATCCGGTTTAATTTATGGAAAGATCCAAAAGCCGTCTTACCAACACTTTGCAAGAAACAAAAGCCGAAAACAGCTCCTTTTCATTAAAGTCAAAACAGCTTGTCAATGTCCGCCCCGTTCGCACACCTACAGGCACAATGCCCACTACGCCGATTAGACCGACAACCGCAAAAATACAAAATTTGCCAATTATTTACGTATAAAGACGGCCATATTTATCCGTATTGTTTTTACAGCATTGCATCTACACACGTAACAAACTGTGGCCCAAAGCAAAAAACCACAAAAACGCAAAAAACCACAAAAATATTCAATTTAAATTTTGGAATATTGAAAAATGCACCTATCTTTGCAACGTCAAAATAAAACAACGGTGCCATAGCTCAGATGGTAGAGCAAAGGACTGAAAATCCTTG
>CAMWRR010000028.1 GCA_947176715.1 uncultured Rikenellaceae bacterium
ATACGGATCAGGGCCGTTATGTCGACGGGGCGGTAGATGTCATATACGACACGCTCAAGGTCGCCGGATTGTCTCACGACGAGGGTCCGGACGTAGGCGGAGAGTATGGCCCGTATGTGCAGAGCCAGAGAAAAGGCATGTATCGTGCCTATGCGGAGGAGCTCGTAGCCAAAGGCGAGGCCTATTATTGTTTCTGCGACAAGTCCGACAAGGAGGGCGACTCCTCTGAGGGGTACGACCGCCGTTGCCGTTCGCTGTCAGAGAGTCAGGTGAAGGAGTTGCTGGCTCAGGGTAAGCCGCATGTCATACGGCAACGCATCCCTCTCGAGGGGAGCACGTCGTGGGACGATCTGGTGTACGGAACCATATCCGTCGACAACCAGACGCTCGACGATCAGGTGCTGTTGAAGAGCGACGGCATGCCTACATACAATTTCGCCAATGTCATAGACGACCACCTGATGGGCATCACGCACATAATACGCGGCTCGGAATATCTGTCGTCGAATCCCAAGTATATCCTCTTATACAAGGCTTTCGGGTGGGATATGCCCCAATACATACATCTGCCGCTTATTAACGGCAAGAATCCGGACGGCACAATCAGCAAGCTCTCAAAACGACACGGCGCCGTCAGCTTTCAGGCCCTCACCGAGGACGGATACCTGCCTCAGGCCATCATCAACTACATAGCTCTGCTGGGATGGTCTCCCAAGTCGGAGCAGGAGATATTCTCTCTGGACGAGCTGACGTCACTGTTCGCCGTAACGGGCATACACAAGAGTCCCGCCGTGTTCGACTATCAGAAGCTCGACTGGGTCAACAGCCAGCACATAGCCATGATGAGCGACGAGGAGTTCGCAGAGAGGGCCAGACCCTATGCCGACATAGAGGGTTCGCCTCTTGCGGCCAAATGGGGTAAGATATCGTCTCTGCTCAAGTCGAGGGTGTGCAAATTATCGGAGGTTAACGATAAGATAGGCTTTCTTAAAAATATCGGCGATTACGACCTCGACTACTATGTCAATAAGAAAAACAAGTCTACGGCAGAGAGCTCTATAGCCGTAATAAAACGCTCGACAGCCCTGCTCGAATCGCTCGACGACTGGAGCGAGGAGACCCTCTTCAACGAGCTTTCGGGGCTGGCCGAATCTATGGGTCTGAAGATAGGACAGCTGTTCTGGCCCGTGCGCATAGCCATATCCGGACAGCTGGCCACCCCCGGCGGTGCTACGGACCTGCTGTACATCTTGGGCAAGGAGGAGTCGCTTCTTAGACTCAGGAAGGCTCTGTCGATGCTCGAAGAGAAGATAGGTTAAAGCTATTTTATATGAAACATCGAGGAGGCCTACACACCTCCTCTTTTTTTTGTTTTATGGCGAATGCGTTCCCTATCGGTGCATCGAAGAGTGGCCTACGCTCTGTATTCTACCTCTCGTTCCTCTCCCTGTCGGACTTTTCGGCCCTGTCGAACTCCTTGCGCATCACGGATGGCGAGGTGCCGAAATAGCGTTTGCAGAAACGGTTCATGTGCGACGGCGAGGTGAAACCGTGCTTGTCCGATATCTGTTTGAGTGTAAGTATGTTGTTGGCGAGGTCCTGTAATATCAGCTTCGACCTCTGTACCTGTATCCACTGGTATGCCGGTATGGGGAAGTGTTCGGCGAACCGTCTCTTGAATGTGGAGACGCTGCATCCGGCCAGCCGTGCGAACTCCTCAACGTTACGCACCCGGCTGTAGTTATACATCACGAAGTCTTTGAAATCTATATGGTTGGCGGCCAGCGGATTGAGAAAATCCACCACCTCTGAATCGGAATATAGCCCTTTGAGCAACAACATGAATTCGTCTGTCTTGCACCGGTATATCTCGCTTATGTTTACCTTTGTCTTGCGGTAGCTCTCTATCTGCTCCATGAGCCTCCACAACATGTCGTCTACGGGTAGCGAGGCGATGTGGCCGTCGAGCTTGGCGCGTCCTATTATGGCGCTCCACAACGGGGTTTCGAGAGAGGCCGCCTCCTTGCGGATAAACACTACTGTCATGCGGGTGGCGGTCTCCACCTCTATCTTGAACAGTGTGTGTGCCGGAACTACCGCCATGTAGTTGGATGTGAGTCTGACAGGCTCCCTTATGCCGTATCGGAGCGTGAGTGCCCCTTTGGTAACCATGAATATTGCGCCGTAATGCGAGGTCTCGTGGCTGTGCATACCGCTTCGGGGGAGATCCAATGTTCTGAAGTTGTCGCTGCCGCTAGCCAATAAATCGTCAAGTAATCGTTCCATATATTCAGCGTTACGTTAAACCATTGACACCCATTCGCCGACAATATACGCTAAATTACCGACATATAGTGTCATAGGTTACGGTTGTCGCCATAATGTACAAAACCGCACAAGGCCTGCCGCATGTTTTTTTTCTTACATGCGGCGGCCCTTGCAGTCTCAGTTGATATGTTCCAAGCCCCGTATTCGCCCAGTGTTGCGAACGTGGCCGTTATCGATATACTCCCGTTTTTATAGATTCGTAACTATGTCGTTGGCCTGATCGATCACCGAGGTGTCGAATGCTGCTAAGTATATTCGCGTGGTACTCTCTGAGTTGTGTCCCATGCCCTCGCTTATGACCGAGAGGGGGATGCCCTGCTTCTTGGCTATCGTCGCCCACGAGTGTCGCGCCACGTACGACGACAACGGCACCGGAGAGCTTACCAGACGGCCCAACGACTTTAGGTTCTCGTTGAGCACCCTCAACGCGCTCTTATACTGTACATATTCCGAACGCCACGGGTCGTTCTTGAGTATGGGCAACAGATAGCCCGAGCTGTCGCGGTGCGCCTTGTATTTGTTTATGATCTCCACAATCTGCGAGGTGAGCGTTATCTGAAGCAACTGCCGGGTTTTGTGTCGGTTGTAATAGATCTTGTCGCCTTTGATGTTGGAGATTTTGAGGTAGGCCATGTCTACGAAAGACATGCCGCGGGTGTAGAAGCTGAACAGAAACAGGTCGCGCGCCCACTCGAGCTTGGGGTTGTGCTTGAGGTTTATTACCTTGAGCTTGTATATCAACTCCTTGTCTATGGCCCTCTTTATCGTCTTCTCGGTCTTTATGGTGACGCGCTTGAAGGGATAGAGATGCTCGCTGACGACGCCTTTGGCTATCGCCTTGTTGTATATGGAGCGCAAGTTGCGCATGTAGAAACATACGGTGTTGGTGGCCAGACCCGACGAGAACAGGTAGTTCTCGAAATCTTTCACCATGCCGTAGTTGAGCTGGGGGAAATAGAGGTCTTCGCCGCCCCGGAACTTGCAGAACGTGTTGAACGTGCTGTTGTAGTTGTAGGCGGTACCCGGTTTGCCGGCCATCTTCAGGTCCATGACGAGCTGGCGGATGAACGGAAAGACCCTGCGGTTGTCCTTGTTGCGTTTGTAGGCGCTGACGATGTCGTCGACGGTGTAGGCCTCGTCGTCGCCCATGGAGGCGATAAGACTGTTGAGCTGCTTTTTCTGGAGATAGATGTAGACATTGACCTCCTTGAGATAAGCGGACCGCACCTTGGATGCCTTGAAGTTAGCCGCCGTCTGGGTCTGAGGGTTCCACTCCTCCTCTTTAAGGGTGAACGGTGTGGGAATGAACCTCTTTTTGCGATCGTGGACCACCTGGAATACGAGCGGATAATCCACGGACACCTCGCTCCTCTTTCTCGGGAGCTGAAGCTTTAGTGTTACTGAAGCCATAATGATATTTATTGATTAGCAAGACCAAAAATATAATTATTTATCCATTTAAACAACTATTTGCATGAAAATGTTGCGATAAAGAGAATAAAAATGCGTGCTAAAAGTTGTTGGCACGTATTTTGTTTTGATTGTTGTAGAACACAAAAATAGACACTAAGGCTCTTTATATAAGATAGTTATTGTTTTACGGAAAGGTGTTTTGCCATGTCCGTAGACAGAGAAACATATACATAAAAGAACATATATAAAATTAATATTAAAGTTATGAAAAAGAGATTATACTTAATGCCGTTAGCGGCTATGTCGGTTATGATTTTTACAGCCTCGTGCAGCAAGGAGACCATAGAGGGCAGTTATTCGAGAGACGACACGGTAGTGGTTGAAGACAAGGACACTACCAAGCCCGGAACCTCCCACGGCGGAAACAGCGATTCGGGTGCCGAAGCGGGCCCCGGCGACAATAAGGTGGACAAGCCCAATGTGGACGGATGGGAAGACGGAGACTCGACGGACATAACAGTATCATAATATATACGGTATCTCCTTGTGAGATAATCCGCACGAAACGCCTCTCTTTCGGGGGCGTTTCGTTTTTAGGCACACACCGATAGCGGCCTCTTCCGAACTGTTGCCGCCGGACAAGATGCCGTACGGTGCGAAGGTCGGCCTTGGCCCCGCTCATAGCGGCAGACACCTGCCAGAGGCATTCGTGTTTTCCGTATGTTTTGACCCCGAACGGAGCGAGGCGGGCTCTTTGTCAGAGAAGAGATTCCGCTTGATTCGCCAGAGTCGGGGGCGTAACCCTCTTTGCCCGACAGGCTTCGGCGCATGACAAAAAGACCGGCAAGCCGCAGGTTTTACCCCGTGGTTTGCCGGCAGACAATAGCCTTGCAACGACTTCTATTGCTGATGCGTCGGTCGCAACAGGTCGGTGACGGTCTTGACGGGGTTGAACGTGCTGATGGGCACCTCCACGAATATCGTCGTCCAATCGGCCATCGCTCCGTTCCATAGGCCGGGGAGCTCTTGCGCGAGGAGATCGCGTCCCTCTTTCGACTTCTTGGAGATGAAGCCGGTCTGTGGGTTGACGAATCGGGCGAGGTCGAATTTGTCCCCTTTGTAGTCTTTTACGCCGCACACCAAATCTACGGGGTTGAAGTGCGTCGACTTCTGCATCAGGGGCTTGTCCTGTGGCGATATCTGCGACGATTCGGCTATCTGCAGCGAGCACGAGCCGTCGGCCTTGCGCACCCAGAACGGACCGCCGCCGGGCTCGCCCTCGTTGCGGACCATGCCGCACACGCGTACGGGTCGGTCGAGAACGGCGCGCAGGGCCGCACGCTTGCCTTCGTCGTCGAGCGACGAGAACGAGCCGGGCAGGGTGTACATCATCTTCTTCTCCACGAAACGGGCGGCCTCGTCTATAAGCTCGCGATCGCATCCGGCGTCGAGACGGCGCAACAGTGCGAATATGTTGTCCTGCAGCTCTATGAGGAGCGCGGCGAGCAGTTTCTTGTATTTTACGGTGTCGTCGATAAGCGAGCGATGGGTCACGTTGTCGACGGTCTTTATGAATATTATGTCGGCAGAGAGTTTGTCGAGGTTGGCGATGAGGGCACCGTGACCGGCGGGACGGAACAGCAGGGTGCCGTCGTTCTGGCGGAAAGGGGTGAAGTCTTCGTTGACGGCTATGGTGTCGGTAGAGGGCATCTGCTCGGAGTAGGTTATGTCGTAGACGACGCCGTAACGCCTCTGATAGTCGGGCACCGCGCGGGCGGCCAGCTTCTCGAATTCGGCACGGTGCTCGGGCGACACGGTGAAGTGTATGGCGACACGGTCTCCGCTGCGTGCGTAGAGCGCGCCCTCGGCCAGATGCTCCTCGAACGGAGTGGCCGCTCCGTCGTCATAGCGATGGAAGAGCAACAGCCCCTTGGGGAGCCTGCCGTAGCCGAGGCCGTCATCGCCCACTATGGCTTGGGCTACGGCCTTGCGGTCGCTCATGTCTACACCGGTCTTGCGCAAGGCGTCGTAGAAGGCCATGTCGCATATATTGTCGCATACGCGCTCGGCGGCGGTGTCGGGCTTGCCGTCTATATATTCGTACAGATCTTTGAACATACGGGTAGCGGCTCCGCTGGCGGGTACGAACTTTACGATGCTTTTGCCGCGCGTCATGCTCTCGTAACAGCAACACAGTGCGGCCATGCGGTCGGGGTCGAGCCGCAATATGCCGTCGCCGACCGTGACGGGACGGTCGATGGCAAGGAACGGAAAGCCGTTTCTGAAATTCTCTATCTGGCGACGGACGGTATCCTGACCGATGCCTTTGCCCTTCATTTGTTCGAGGTCGTGCTGGGAAAACATACGCGTATGGGTTTTTGTTGTGGTTTGGGTAAAGATAGTAATTTTTTTCGATTATCTTTGCTTAGTCATTAAAATAAATCAAGGTATGATAATTCGCGACAATGCGGATCTGAAAAAATACACCACTTTCGGTGTGGCGGCTTCGGCGGAGCGGTTGGTGGAATACCGCGGCAAAGACGATCTGCGCGACTATTTCGCATCGCATCCCGCCTCAGAGGGCTACTACGTGATAGGCGGCGGAAGCAACATACTGTTTGGCGGCGACTACCGCGGCACTCTCCTGCACCCCCTCTACGACAGGGAGGCGATAGCGGTGAGCCGTAAAGACGGCTGTGCCTACGTGCGTGTCGATGCCGGCTTCGAGTGGGACGACCTCGTCGGGCTGTGCGTCGACAACGGATGGTTCGGCCTTGAGAATCTCTCCGCCATACCGGGAACGGCGGGCGCGTCGGCCGTGCAGAACATAGGCGCCTACGGGGCTGAGGCCAAAGACTTCATCGAGAGCGTGGAGGTGTACGACCCCTTCGGTGACGAATGCCGCACTATGAGCGGCGCGGAATGCGGGTTCGGCTATCGCGACAGCGTGTTTAAACGTCGCCGCGAGCTTATCGTTACGGCCGTTACCTACCGTCTGTCCGAAACGTTCGTCCCCTCGTTGGAGTATGCCGATCTCAAGGCGCGCGTGGAGGCTGAGGGAGAGCCTACCGCCGCGTCGGTACGTAGCGTGAT
This sequence comes from uncultured Rikenellaceae bacterium, assembly GCA_947176715.1. Taxonomy (GTDB): domain Bacteria; phylum Bacteroidota; class Bacteroidia; order Bacteroidales; family Rikenellaceae; genus CASDZP01. Next base: position 6,835 of record CAMWRR010000028.1, read on the forward strand.
AAAACGGGTCAGGGCCTCTAAGTTGCCCGATCCTAAGGAGATAGGCAGCGGCGGCAGCTTCTTTAAGAATCCGGTCGTGGATGCCGGTGTGGCCGACGCTCTCTCGGCGCGTTACCCCTCCATGCCGCGTTACGATGCCGCGGGCGGCGTGAAGATACCGGCAGGGTGGCTTATAGATACGGCGGGATGGAAAGGCTACAGGTGCGGCGATGCCGGGGTCTATGACAAACAGGCGCTCGTGCTTGTCAATTACGGTTCGGCCGACGGAGTGCAGATAAAGGATCTGGCCGACAGGATAACGACCGATGTGAGGGCTAAGTTCGGCATAGAGCTTGTCCCCGAGATAATAATATTGTGATGTTGGAGAGGGAGCTTATGGCCTATATGGCCAAATTCGGTCTGTGGAGCCGCGGAGAGCGTCTGCTCGTGGGTGTGAGCGGCGGTGTCGACTCCATGACGCTCGCAACCTTGCTGTTGCGTTGCAAGGTGCCGTTCGATGCGGCGCACTGTAACTTCTGCTTGCGGGGCGACGAGTCGGACGGCGACGAGAAGATGGTGCGTAACTGGGCCGACCGTAACGGTGTCAGGCTGCATACGGTGCGTTTCAATACCCATGTCGAGGCCTCGCGGGCCGGCGAGTCGATACAGATAGCGGCCCGACGGTTGAGGTACGAGTGGTTCGCACGGCTTATCGCCAAGGAGGGGTATGCCCGTGTGGCGGTGGCCCACAACCGCGACGACAGCGTGGAGACATTCTTCATAAACCTGATAAGGGGCACCGGGTTGCGCGGTCTCTGCGGCATTCCGGTGAAGACCGACCTTGCGGTGCGCCCTCTGATGTTCGCCTCGCGCGAGCGCATAGAGCGTTACGCCGGGTTGTTGAAGATTCCGTACAGGACCGACTCGTCAAACCTGAGCGACAAATATCTGCGCAACAAGCTGCGCCACAATGTGATGCCTGTGCTTAAAGAGATCGCCCCCTCTTTCCTCGACAAGATGGCAGAGAATATGGACAACCTCTCGCACAGTCGCGATCTGCTGGATGGGTTCGTGGCCTCACGCAAGGAGCTTTTCGAGGAGCGCGACGGCGTGCGTGTGCTCGACCTCGACAAGGCGGGGTGCGGGTTGCCGTTGGATGCGTTGCTCTACGAGATGCTGTCGCCCTCGGGGTTCAGCTTCCGCAACTGTCGCGACATGGCCGCATGCTATCGCGACGGCAAGAGCGGCCGCCGATTCTTCGGTGACGGATGCACCGTATTGCTCGACAGAGGACGTCTTATTATGGGCGACGGCGGCACGGACGACCTGCCCCACATAGCCGTGACGGTGGTAGCCCGTGACCGTATCGACAACCTCAGGCCCCCCGAAGGCACGGTATATGCCGATGCCGACAAACTGGACGTAAAGACCCTTTCGCTAAGACGTGTAGAAAAGGGCGACCGTATGGTGCCGTTCGGTATGAGGGGGTCGAAGAAGATAAGCGACATAATGGTGGATGCCAAGCTCTCGCTCGACGACAAGCGCAACGTGTGCGTGGTGACCAGCGGCGACACCGTGGTGTGGTGCGTGGGGTTGAGGTTCTCGGACCTTTACAAGGTGGACGATACCACACGCCGGATTGCGGTGCTCAGCGTGAGGCGGTAAGCAGGGCTGTTTTAGCCGTGCCCTTACGTACGATGGCAATACCCGTCCGGCATATCGGGATATTTCGGCTGGGCAGACGCAACAGGAGTTTGTTTCAGCGTTCGGCTTTTGGGATATTTGATTTGACTTAGATGCTTCGCCCTGACAAAACCGACATCGGTTTGCTTTTGTCCTCGGCTTATTCGTATCTTTGACTTCGTCTTAGATACTTCGCCTCGACAAAACCAAACTCGGTTTGCTTTTGTCCTCGGCTTATTCGTATCTTTGACTTCGTCTTAGATACTCCGCCTCGACAAAACCAAACTCGGTTTGCTTTTGTCCTCGGCTTATTCGTATCTTTGACTTCGTCTTAGATACTCCGCCTCGACAAAACCAAACTCGGTTTGCTTTTGTTCTCGGCTTATTCGTATCTTTGTCATCTCCCTATCGACATATTTTATGGATATTCAAGCAATAAAACAGAGATTCGGCATAATCGGCAACAGCGAGCCTTTCGACAGCGCGTTGGAGGTGGCGTTGAGGGTGGCCCCCACCGACCTTTCGGTTTTGATAACCGGCGAGAGCGGCGTGGGCAAGGAGTTTTTCCCTCAGATTATCCATGCCTATTCGCCTCGTAAACATGCCGGCTACATAGCGGTCAACTGCGGGGCCATCCCCGAGGGCACCATCGACTCGGAGCTGTTCGGCCACGAGAAAGGGGCGTTTACCGGTGCCACGGAGAGCCGCAAGGGCTATTTCGAGATGGCCTCGGGGGGCACCATATTCCTCGACGAGGTGGCGGAGTTGCCCCAGACCACGCAGGTGCGCCTTCTGAGGGTGTTGCAGTCGGGGGAGTTCATCAAGGTGGGTTCGTCCAAGGTGGAGAAGACCGACGTGCGGGTAGTGGCGGCGACGAACGTAGACATGCAGGCGGCTCTCGAGAGCGGACGTTTCCGCGAGGATCTCTTCTATCGACTGGCTACGGTACCCATACACGTGCCGCCTCTTCGCGAGCGCGAGGGCGATATTCCTGTGCTGTTCCGCAAGTTCGCCTCCGACATAGCGATGCAGTACAGCATGCCGCCGGTGTCGCTCACCGCGGAGGCGCGCGCCCTGCTCGTATCATATTCGTGGCCCGGCAACATACGTCAGCTCAAGAACGTTGCCGAACAGCTGTCGGTGGTGGAGCGGTCGCGCGAGATAGACGCCGCTACGCTGAGCCGTTATCTGCCCGAGCCCAAGGTGTCGCCCGTGGCCGTAGATCTGCGCGGAGGCACTGCGGTGGCTGGCGACTACAACACCGAGCGGGAGATATTGTACAAGGTGTTGTTCGACATGCGTTCCGATATCGCGGAGCTAAAGTCGATGGTGTCGCGTCTGGGCGGCGACGCCTCGCGTTACGGCGTGGACATGTTGTCGCACTCGCTTCCGGCACCGCAGCCGGCCCAGTCGTTGCCGGTGGTGGCGGGACACTACGACGGCGATGTGTTCGACACAGCCGAGGAGGTGACCGACGGCCATCAGGAGATGACCAAGGAGCAGGCCCGCCGCGAGGAGATAATACGGGCGTTGCGCAAACACGGCGGCAGACGCAAGGATGCGGCACGCGAGCTGTTCATATCGGAGCGCACCCTCTACCGCAGAATGAAAGATTTGGGAATAGAGCAATGACAACGAAACGTATGATTGACAGATTCGCCGGCATGACGCGTTCCGTCGCCTCGGCCGTTACAGGCGCGTTGGGTCCGGCCGTTACGCTGATGTGTGCGGCGGTATTGGTCGCGGGCTGCACCGTCAAATATTCGTTCTCCGGCGCCTCCATATCGCCCGAGGCCAAGACGGTGAGCATACAGCAGTTCGAGAACGTGGCCACTATGGTGACGCCCATATTGGCGACACAGCTCACCGAGGGGTTGCAGGACAAATTCTCGCGCGGTACCAGACTCATGCAGGTGCGCGAGGACGGCGACTTGGCCTTCGAGGGCGAGATAACCAATTACGTGTCGGCCCCCATATCGGTGTCGGGTGACGAATACGCCACACAGAACAGGTTGACCGTCACCGTGAGGGTGCGTTTCACCAACCGCATAGAGCCGCAGTACGATTTCGACCGCACGTTCAGCGCATACGCCGACTACGACGCCATGAAGCTCATGCAGGAGGTGGAGCCTACGCTTCTGCCCGAGATAGTGGAGAAGCTGTCGGAGGATATATTCAACGCCGCAGTATCTAACTGGTAACGTATGGACGGGCGTTTGTTCACGGATATGATGGCGGGGCGGCGCAAGACGGAGCCTCACTACGATGATATTAAGGCTCTTGTCGCCGCATACCCGTGGTTTTCGGTGGCACAGGTGTTGCTGTTGCGTCACTATGCGGCCTCTGGCAACAGGGAGAGGGAGGCGGAGTTGCGCGCAAGGCTCGCCACGGTGTTGCACGCGTGCGGCCGTTATGCCGTGTCGGTCTCCGGCGGGCGCAGACGTACGAGGGGGCAGACGTTCGTGGAGGATGCCGACATAATAACGCCCGACAAGTCCGACGACAAGGAGACCATAAAGCGATTCATGGAGGCGGATGCGGGTCCCATACGCCCCGACGGACAGACGCATCCCGAGGCGGACCTCTCGTCTTCGGAGAGTGTCGACGAGGAGGTTGTGTCGGAGACGCTCGCCGAGATATACGCCGCTCAGGGCATGAAAGAGCGGGCCGCGGAGCTTTATCGCAAATTATGTTTGAAATATCCGGAAAAAAGTGTTTACTTTGCATCGCGTATCGCTTCGCTTACGGGTCGTGCGGAGGTTGTCGTTCAGGGCGATTTCCGGGGTCCCGGCTTCTTCGAGAACGAGGGCATAAGGGTGGAGCGTTTCGATAAGCTCGACGGCAATATCGAAGGGGTCGACCCCCGCAGTCTCGACAGGATGGTCGTGGAACATTACGGCGGAGTGGAGATAGACGAGCCGTTGGAGTTTATATTAGGGGTGGTCGACCCCGTGGCTTTTGACGATATTAATAAGACGGAGCCGCCGGTTATCCGAACGGATGAGGTAAGGCTCGATGGTTAACAAAATAACAAGATGTACACCTTTTTTATCATTCTGATCGTAATCGCAAGCGTGTTGCTCGTGCTTGCCGTGCTCGCGCAACATCCCAAGAGCGGTATGGCGGCCAATTTCGGCGCCTCAAACCAAGTCATGGGCGTGCGTCAGACTACCGATTTCCTCGAACGTTTCACATGGGGCACATCCATAGCCATAGTGGTGTTCACCCTGTTGGCTACCATGTCGGTGCCCAAGTCGCACATATCCGACAGGTCGGTGGTTGAGGAGAACATACAGAACACCTACGCGCCGCTGAACCAGACTTTGCAGGTTCCGGTTACGGGTATCGAGACGGCTCCTGCCGATTCTGTGAAATAGATCTCTTTACGTCAAGGGTGCCGCTATCACTACGGCGGTTGCCTGCACGGAATAACGG
>CAMWRR010000029.1 GCA_947176715.1 uncultured Rikenellaceae bacterium
CGGTTACGTGCGCGGGCAAGCATGCCTGCGACTTTCGGTTAATGCGCATGGCTTTTGGTGTGGAGTGACGGTATCTGCTCGCCGGGGGATATTCCAACCTCTGTTTATTTAATTACGTGTAGTTATTTGGGAGCGGTACTTCGTACCGCGAGAACATGGGGCATTTAAGTACGTGTTATTATTACTGAGCGGGGCTCTCACCCCGCGGGAACCGGTTGCGGCTAATGCGCATACCTTTGGGTAGTTTTATAGTATCTTTTCCGTCTCGCCAACACAACTATTGCGAATGTCTCGTGCCATAAGACGGCATTAGTATAATGCGCTTTTTAAGGAAAATCTGATGGTTAGTTTATTGTCTCGCTAACTGCAAGACAATCAAATCATCCCTCTCCGCAAAAACGACAACGGCCGCCGAAACCCGTTCCACGCCGCAAGACGAACATCAAGTGCTTCAAACCCACCTCCTCGGTATCTTGCATATCATGTTTCTCAAAAGGGGCTGTGCCCCCTCGTTTTGGTTACTTTGTCGAGTGACAAAGTAACTCCCCGAAGGGCCGCCGGAGGCAATAAAACAATCCGCCGGGAGGCAATAAAAACAGCCCGCCGGAGGCAAAACACCCATCCTAAATAAAAAACAACGCCCACACCGCAAATCGTGCGGCCTTTCCTATCAGCATATACAGGGCCGATTTAACGAACGGCTGACGGTAAAATCCGAGAGCCACGGCGAAGAGGTCGCCCACCACGGGCAGCCACGTCATCAGGGCGAGCAACGGACCGTACCTGTCTATTCGCGACTTCTGTTTTTCGAGTGTCTCGCGCTTCACCCGAAACCACTTTTCTATCCACTGCCATTTGCCGAGATAGCCGACATAGTACGATGTCAGGCCTCCGAGCCAGTTGCCGGCTGTTGCCACCGCCACTGTGGGCACTACGGATGCTCCGGCCAATAACATGCCTATAAGCAGTATGTCGGAGCTGAACGGCACCACCGTCGCCGCCAGAAACGAGCCTATGAACAGACCTGCGTAACCCCACTCCTGTAACGCTTCCATCTATTTGGGGGCTTTGGTATAGAGATATACGGCTATGGCGGCGAATATGACGTTCGGCATCCACACCGATACGAACGGCGGCAACACCCCTCCCTTGGCGAACTCGTTGGCGAACTGCATGGCCAAAATATATGCGAAACAGAGGGCTATCCCTATGCCTATGTGTCCGCCCATGCCGCCGCGTACCTTGCGCGACGAGAGCGATACGCCTATGAGAGTGAGTATGAACGTGGAAACTGGATAGGCATAGCGGTTGTAGAGGTCGACCTCGAACGCCGACACCATGTCGGAGCCTTTGGCGCGCTGCTCGTCTATGAACTTGTGCAGCTGCACTATGTTGAGGGTCTGAATATAGTTGTTGACCTTACCCAACTCATTGGCCGACAGATTTATCATGGTATCCAGATGACGCTCTTTGGTAAGCCTCTCCACCCCGTCTATGTTCTCGCGTTTGAGATAGTGGGTGGCGGTCCAACGCTTGGTCTCGTTGTTGAAGCGGGGCGAACGGGCCACGAGCGACGACACTATGCGTCCGCCGTCGTATGTCTCCAAAGCCATGAACTCGGCACTCTTGCTGAGGTTGTTGTAACCCTTGATACAGATGAACGTATTGGGCGATATCTGCCTGTATATCAACTCCTCGTAATTGCCGCGAAGACCTTTTTTCAAATATTGTTGCTCAAACTCTATCCTCACCTTGTTTGTCATGGGCAGGATGAAGAGATTGAGACTCAGGCTCATGAATGCTATCATCGCCGCCGACAGAAAGTATGGCCACATCAGCCGCCTGAACGACACGCCGCCCGACAGTATAGCCACTATCTCGGTGTTGTAGGCCATCTTGGAGGTAAAGAATATGACGGCTATGAATGTGATAAGCCCCGAGAACTGATTGATAAAGAACGGTATGAAATTGGGATAGTAGACGAGCAGAATATCGCTTATTGAGGCGTTGCGTTCGATGAAGTCCTTCATGTTCTCCACCGCGTGGAATATGGCGACTATTATCACCAACAACAATATGGTGAACAGATATGTGCCTATGAACTTGCGGATTATGTACCGGTCTATGATACCCACGCGCAACTTTCCGAGGCGGTGACGCCATGTGTCGGCCGCCATGTATTCCCTGTCCGTCCTGTCGTTTGCCATCTTGTTATCTCCGTCTTGTTACCCTTTCGAGCGTTTCGGCTTTCCACTCCTTGAAGTCTCCCGCCACGATATGTTCGCGTGCCGCCGTCACCAACTGCAGGTAGAATGCGAGGTTGTGCATGGAGGCTATCTGTGCCGCCGTCATCTCGCCCGCTATGGTGAGGTGACGCAGATAGGCCTTGGTGTAGGTGCGGTCGACGAAACAGTCGCTCGCCTCGTCTATGGGCGAGAAGTCGTCCTCCCACTTCTTGTTGCGTATGTTTATGACGCCGTCCCACGTGAAGAGCATGCCGTTGCGGCCGTTGCGCGTGGGCATAACGCAGTCGAACATGTCTACGCCGCGCTCTATCGCCTCCAACAGGTTGGCCGGCGTACCCACACCCATAAGATAACGGGGCCTGTCCTGCGGCAGTATCTCGTTCGTCACCTCTATCATCTCGTACATCTGCTCGGCCGGCTCACCTACGGCAAGCCCCCCTATGGCGTAACCGTCGGCATCGTATTCGGTGACGGCATGGGCCGCGCGTCGGCGCAGGTCGGGATAGACTACGCCCTGCACTATGGGAAACAGTGCCTGATAGTGGCCGTACAGAGGCTCCGTGGAGCGGTAGCGCGTCATGCAACGGTCGAGCCACCGGAGCGTCAGATCGAGCGACCGCGAGGCGTAGTCGTACGGAGCCGTCCCCGGCGGACACTCGTCGAAAGCCATCATTATGTCGGCACCTATGATGCGTTGGGTGTCTATTACGTTCTCGGGGGTGAAGAGGTGGCGCGAGCCGTCTATGTGCGAGCTGAAACGACACCCCTCCTCGGTGAGCTTGCGTCGCTCCGCCAGCGAGAATACCTGAAAGCCGCCGCTGTCGGTGAGCAGAGGCCCCTCCCACGACGAGAAGCGGTGCAACCCTCCGGCACGGTGCAGTATGTCGAGACCGGGACGCAGATAGAGGTGATAGGTGTTGCCGAGGATTATCTGCGCCTTCACCTGTTCGACCAGATCGCGATGAAACACCCCCTTGACCGTGGCGGCGGTGCCCACGGGCATGAATATGGGGGTGGCTATGGTGCCGTGGTCGGTCTCGAGCGATCCGGCCCGGGCCTTGGTGGCGCCGTCGGTGTGCTCTACGATGAATGTCAGCCTCTCTCTCATATCGCTATTAATGTTATACGTAATGGCAGGGAACTTTTTAGTCCTTCCGCCAGAGCGTGCCTCGCCTCATGCTTCTCGTGCTTTTTTACTGTCTCTTGCCGTTGTAATCATGAACTTCACCTTACAAGAGGTGCTCCATAATCTCCGTGAACATCACCTGATATCGAGCATCCCTGCCCGCCGCGAGGCGTGCCCACCGCGAGGTGCGAGGTGTTAGAAATAGCTGGAGTTATCGAAACAGTGGGTGCAAAGCTCCTCTTTGGGCAGACCTATGGACTCGACAAGGTCGTCGAGACGCTGGAAACGCAAGGTCGTCAGCTTGAGGTGGTCGCGCATCACCTCTACCATACGTTTGTATTTGGGGCTCTCGCAGTCGGAGTATTGCGACAGTATCTCGTCGGTGAGGTCGGTGGTACCCTCCAAGTCGCGTATTATGCGGCGGGTGAAGAGGTCGAACGACGAACGCGAGGTGGAGAAGTTGAGGAAGTGGCACGGGTAGATGAGCGGGGGACACGCTATGCGCATGTGCACCTCCTTGATGCCGCTCTCTATGAGCTTGACCACGTTGTCTTTAAGCTGCGTGCCGCGCACGATGGAGTCGTCGAGGAAGACTATCTTCTTGCCCTTGGTCAGCTCCTTGTTGGGTATCAGCTTCATCTTGGCCACGAGGTCGCGCATCTTCTGGTTCTGCGGCATGAAACTGCGGGGCCATGTGGGGGTGTATTTGACGAACGAACGCTCGTAAGGTATGCCGCGGCCGTTGCTGTAACCGATGGCGTGACCTATGCCCGAGTCGGGGATGCCTGCGGCGAAGTCGGCGTAGAGATCCTTGTCGTGTTCGGCGATGGCGGCGCCGCAACGGTAGCGCGACTCCTCCACGTTGATGCCCTCGTAGTACGACGACGGGTAACCGTAATATACCCACAGGAACGAACATACCTGCTTCTTGCGCGAGGGGGCTATTATATTTAGTATGCCGTCGGCCGTCAGGAATACCGTTTCGCCAGCCTCCACGTCGCGTACCGTCTCGTAGCCGAGGTTGGTGAACGACGACGACTCGAAGGCGCATACGTAGCCGGTGTCGTTACGCCCGAGCACTATGGGTGTGCGGCCGTATTTGTCGCGCGAGGCGTAGATGCCCTGCTCGGTGAGTATCAACATGCTGCACGACCCCTTGACCTTGTTCTGCACGTTGCGGATACCCTCCTCGAACGACGAGCACGAGGCTATAAGTATGGCTACCAGCTCCGTGGCGTTGAACGTGGAGTCGGAGAGCTCGGCGAAGTGTTTGTGTTCGGCCAGCACGCCGCGGCACAACTCGTCGAGATTGTCGATGCGCCCTACCGTCACCACCGAGAAGCGGCCCAGACAGGTGGTCACCGTTATGGGCTGAGATTCGGTGTCGGAGATGACGCCTATGCCCATGCGCGAACCCTCGAAGCGGGGCAGGTCGGGCTCGAACTTGTTGCGGAAATATGCGTTCTCGATGCTGTGGATGGAACGGACGAACTTTTCGCCGTTGAAAAAGGCCATGCCGGCACGTTTGGTGCCCAAATGCGAATGGTAGTCGGTACCGTAGAAGACGTCCCCTACGCACTCGTTGCGTGAGACGCATCCGAAAAATCCGCTCATTGATAGTTATTGTTTGATAAGTGAAATAAACTCTTCGCGTGTCTTCTGCTCCTTGAGGAACACCCCCGTAAAGGCCGAGGTGGTGGTGACGGAGTTCTGTTTCTGCACCCCGCGCATCTGCATGCACATGTGGCTGGCCTCTATCACCACGGCCACCCCCAACGGGTTCAACGCCTCCTGTATGGAGTCGCGTATCTCCACCGTCAGGCGCTCCTGCACCTGCAGGCGGCGTGCGAAAGCCTCCACCACGCGCGCTATCTTGGAGAGACCGGTGATGTAACCGTTGGGGATGTAGGCCACGTGGGCCTTGCCGTAGAACGGGAGCAGGTGGTGCTCACAGAGCGAATACAACTCTATATCCTTGACTATCACCATCTGGCGATACTCCTCCCGGAACCGTGCCGACAACAATATCTCGGTCGGGTTCTGAACGTATCCCTTGGTGAAAAAGGCCATAGCCTTGGCCGCACGCATAGGGGTCTTCTCCAACCCCTCGCGCGTCGGGTCCTCGCCCAAAAGCGAGAGTATCGCGCGGTAGTGTCCGGCTATATCGTCTATGGTCTTGTCGTCGAACTTCTCTATGTTGTCGTATATCTCCATAATAAATCTTTCTATCGGTGCACGGTATATCAACCGAGGCCTTCCGGAACAGGTTTATACCTCGCAAAGGTAAATAAAATCGCCGATATCCTTTCGAGGCGGAGCGACGATGTGAAAAAATTTATTGTGATTTTATTAACAATAGAAAGAAAATTTATATATTTGTAACCGGAGAAGGATGGGTCTTTTCTTATCCGCAACAATTAACAGACTGTTAATCAGTAGGTTTTTAAATAAAGAAACAAAAAAACATAACTAAAAACAAAAGTCATGTCAAAAATCGATTTAAGCAAGTACGGTATTACCGGCGTCACGGAGATCATCCACAACCCCTCTTACGATGAGCTCTTCAAAGCGGAAATGGACAGCTCGCTCGAAGGTTTCGAGAAAGGTCAGCTCACCGAGCTGGGTGCCGTTAACGTTATGACCGGCGTCTACACCGGCCGTTCGCCCAAAGATAAATTCTTCGTTTACGACGACACCACCAAAGACACCGTATGGTGGACCTCGGAGGCCTACAAGAACGACAACAAGCCCGTCGACGCAAAATGCTGGAAGGCCGTCAAGGAGATAGCGCAGAAAGAGCTTTCGGGCAAGAAGCTCTACGTGGTCGACACCTTCTGCGGTGCCAACGAGAACTCGCGCATCAAGGTTCGTTTCATCATGGAGGTGGCATGGCAGGCGCACTTCGTGACCAACATGTTCATTCGCCCCACCGCCGAGGAGCTGGAATCGTACGGCGAGCCCGACTTCGTTGTGATGAACGCATCCAAGGCCAAGGTGGAGAACTACAAGGAGCTGGGCCTCAACTCCGAGACAGCCGTTGTATTCAACCTCACCGAGAAGATACAGGTCATCATCAACACATGGTACGGCGGCGAGATGAAGAAAGGTATGTTCTCGTACATGAACTACCTGCTCCCCTTGCGCGGCATGGCCTCTATGCACTGCTCGGCCAACACCGACAAGAACGGCGAGAACACCGCCATATTCTTCGGCCTGTCGGGCACCGGCAAGACAACCCTTTCGACCGACCCCAAACGTCTGCTCATCGGTGACGACGAGCACGGCTGGGACGACGAGGGCGTCTTCAACTTCGAGGGCGGCTGCTACGCCAAGGTCATCAACCTCAGCGCCGAGGCCGAGCCCGATATCTACAAGGCCATCCGTCGCGACGCTCTTCTCGAGAACGTTACCGTCGACGCCGCAGGCAAAATCGACTTCGCCGACAAGAGCGTTACCGAGAACACCCGCGTCTCTTACCCCATCTATCACATCGACAACATCGTCAAACCCATCTCCAAAGCTCCCGCGGCAAAACAGGTGATATTCCTCTCTGCGGATGCGTTCGGCGTGCTGCCTCCCGTATCGATACTCGACCCCGAGCAGACCAAATACTACTTCCTCTCGGGCTTCACCGCCAAGCTGGCAGGTACCGAGCGCGGCATCACCGAGCCTACCCCCACATTCTCGGCATGCTTCGGTGCGGCGTTCCTCTCGTTGCACCCCACAAAATACGCTCACGAGCTGGTTAAGAAGATGCAGAAGTCTGGTGCCAAGGCATATTTGGTAAACACCGGCTGGAACGGTACCGGCAAGCGTATCTCGATCAAGGATACGCGCGGTATAATCGACGCCATCCTCGACGGCTCTATCGACAAGGCCCCCACCAAGACGATACCCTTCTTCGACTTCAAGGTGCCCACCGAGCTCCCCGGCGTAGACCCCAACATCCTCGACCCCCGAGACACCTACGCCAACCCCTCTGAGTGGGAGACCAAGGCCAAAGACCTCGCAGGCCGCTTCATCAAGAACTTCGAGAAATACACCGACAACGAAGACGGCAAACGCCTCGTTGCCGCAGGACCGAAGTTGTAACGACCCTATATATGAGAAAGAGGGCTTCGCACAAAAATGCGAAGCCCTCTTTTTTCACTGCCGTACGGTAAAGTCCGCTGCAAAGCCCCGGTGCCATATATGCCAAAAGACAACAGGGCTGTCCTCAGCAAAGACACACGGTGCCACAGAGGCCTTGGCCAGACCGTTACATCCCTATGGCCTTGGCCAGACGTCCGCCGCAATCCTTGTCGGCTTTGGAGAACATCTCCACCACCTTTTTGCGTATATCGTCCGGCACCTCGTCCAACGACTCTACTATGTTGTCTATCAGACGCCCCTTCTCCTCCTCCGGCAGAAGACGCCACAGATCGCCCGGCTGGCTGTAATAGTCGTCATCCTCGCGATGGTTCCACGTATATGCGTCGCCGGCAGCCAAAGGCGGCTCTATGAGCGAGCGGTTGTCGTGACTGCCGTCGGAGCTGTTGGGTTCGTAATTGGGAGCGGCACCTCCGTTCTCGCCCACGGCCATGTGTCCGTCGCGACTCTGATTGTGCACAGGACAAAGCGGCCTGTTGACCGGCAGATCCATGAAGTTGGCGCCTATGCGGTAACGTTGGGCGTCGCCGTATGCGAACAAGCGCCCCTGCAACACGCGGTCGGGAGAGAAGCCTATGCCCGGCACTATATTGGCAGGGTTGAACGCCGCCTGCTCTATGGATGCGAAATAGTTCTCCGGATTGCGGTTGAGCTCCATCACACCCACCTCCATGAGCGGGAAATCCTTGTGGCTCCATACCTTGGTGAGGTCGAACGGATTGACCTTGTAATTACGCGCCTCCTCCTCGGTCATCACCTGTATGAACAACGTCCAACGGGGATAATCGCCGCGTTCGATGCTCTCGAAAAGGTCGCGTTGCGAATGTTCGCGGTCTTTGGCCACGATAGCCTCGGCCTCCTTGCCTGTCAGATTGCGTATGCCCTGCATGGTGCGGAAGTGGAACTTGACCCAATGACGCTCGTTTTTACTGTTGATGAAGCTGTAAGTGTGACTGCCGAAGCCGTGCATGTGACGTATGCCGTCGGGTATTCCGCGGTCGCTCATGAGTATCATGACCTGATGGAGCGACTCGGGATTGAGGGTCCAGAAGTCCCACCGGGCCTTGTTGTCGCGCATGTTGTTCTTGGGGTTGCGCTTCTGGGTATGGATGAAATCGGGGAATTTGAGCGGGTCGCGGATGAAGAATACGGGGGTGTTGTTGCCGACCAGATCCCAGTTGCCCTCGTCGGTGTAGAACTTGAGGGCGAAACCGCGTACGTCGCGTTCGGTGTCGGCAGCACCGCGCTCACCGGCCACAGTGGAGAAACGCGCCAACATAGGGGTCTGCTTGCCGACCTCGGAGAAGATGGAGGCCTTGGTATAACGGGTTATATCGTGCGTAACCGTGAATGTGCCGAAAGCACCCACACCCTTGGCATGCACGACCCTCTCGGGTATGCGCTCGCGGTTGAAATGGCCGAGCTTCTCCATGTACCACACGTTCTGCATCAGTGCGGGGCCGCGCTTACCGGCAGTGGCGATATTCTGATTGTCGGCGACAGGGGCACCGGCGGCCGTAGTAATAGATCTCTTTTTCATAGTAGGAATATTTTATACGTTGATAATTATTACATTGCCAAACAGACCGATACAAATAGTATGCCGCCGCTCACGTATTCATATTTTGCATTAACCGACGATTTTCACTATCTTTATAAGCCATTGAACATAGAACCACACATGAAAAAGATAGTAGTCTTCACAGGCTCGGGCATAAGCGCCGAGAGCGGACTGGCCACATTCCGAGGCGACCGCGGCACATGGGCCGAGCACAGGATAGAGGATGTATGCACACCCGAGGCGTTGATACACAACCGCGAAGGGGTGATAGACTTCTATAACGGCCGCCGTCGGGAGGTGTGCGCCGCATCGCCCAATGCCGCCCACACAGCCGTGGCCGAGCTGGAGCGATATTTCGACGTGACGGTGATAACCCAGAACATAGACGACCTGCACGAGAGGGCCGGAAGCGGCAAGGTTATACACCTTCACGGCGAGATAGGCAAGCTGTGCAGCTCGCTCGACAAGAGCCTCACCGTAGAGATAGGAGCCGGAATGCAGACCTACGACGAACGACACCCCATCGACGGCTCTCTTCTGAGACCTTTCATAGTATTCTTCGGCGAGGCGGTACCCCTCATGGAGAGGGCCGCGGAGGAGACGGCGGCGGCGGATATATTCATTGTGGTGGGAACCTCGTTGCAGGTATATCCCGCCGCATCGCTTATACATTACGTCAAAAGAGGGGTGCCGGTCTATCTGGTGGACCCGGTAAAACCGGCCGTCACCGACAATGTCAGATACATAGAGGCCACGGCCGCCAAAGGGGTGCCCGCGCTGGCGGATGAACTCATCGCCGCCGAACGCGGAAGATAGCCCGTTTTTGATTGTCGGGAAATATTATTATCTTTGTCTCGTCGTATTGACCCATGGTGTAATGGTAACACAGCAGATTTTGGTTCTGTCGTTTCAAGTTCGAGTCTTGATGGGTCAACTGAAACAACCGCTCGCATACTGTGTGGGCGGCTGTTTTCGTTTTAATGCCAACATAGCGGTATAAAGAGAAACGGTACGATTTGTCCAATATCGTTACCAAACCACAATTTTTATCTGCCGATAATAATATATTGCGAAACATTTTTTAATTTTGTGGAACCAAAAGAAGAACCCCGAATGGATAATTGGAGCCGACTGGAAGAGATCATCAAATGGGCGGGACTCTCCACCCATTCTTTTGCCATGCGCATAGGGCTCAACCGTTCGGAAAACCTCTATCAGATCAAGCGCGGACGCAACGGCATAAGCTCCGAGCTGGCCGACAGAATCATAAAATTCTTCCCCGAGATAGACCGCAGATGGATACTCACCGGCGAGGGCTACATGTTCAATGCCGAGCCGGTATGCTACGAGGAGGCCCGGGAGGGCATACCTTTCTACTCGGGCGATATGGAGCAGATAATCACCGGCTTCCGTGAGATGATGCCCCAATCGTATATCAAACTGCCGGTACTCTGCGACTGCGACCTCGGATTAACCATGAGCGGCGACTCGATGACCCCCGAGATAGACCCGGGCGCGATACTTCTTCTCAAACAGGTCGACACGCAATACGTATCGTACGGAGAGAGATACCTCGTAGTGACCGACAGAAACATACTGTTGCGCTACATACACCCTATGGAAGATACGGGAAAGGTGATGCTCGTTCCGGCCAACAGGACCAAATACGACAATCAGGCCATATCCGCCAAAGCCATAAGGCACCTATTTCTACTGAGAGGCGTAATAACAGTCAAGGCATAACCTATTGCATACCGGAGGTCATGTCACGCACATGTCCGGCCACCTGCTCCATAAGCCATTTGGGTGTGGAGGTGGCACCGCATATACCCACGCTCCCGGCCCCGTCGAGCCATGAGGGCATCACGTCTTCGGCCGACTCTATCTTGTAGGTGGACTCGTTGACCGAACGGCACATCTCGTAGAGGGCCTTGCCGTTGGAGCTCTCGGCCCCGCTCACGAAGAGCACCACGTCGAAACGTCCGGCAAACTCGCGCAGATGGTCGTAACGGCCCGATACCTGACGGCATATAGTGTCTTTTATTATCACATCGCCGTTGGAACGACCCCCGGGAACCATGTCGTATATAGCTTCGCTGACACGGTCGAAGAGTTCCGGGCTTTTGGTGGTCTGCGATATCATATATATGGGACGTGCCGGGTCGACATCGCGCCTGAGATCCTCCACCGACTCTATCACTATGGCCTTGTCGTCTATCTGCCCCGAGAGACCCACCACCTCGGCATGGCCTTTCTTACCCAGTATCACCACCTGACCGCCTTTAGGCTCCATCATGGCGTAGGCCCGGCGCACCAGCTCCTGCAGCTTGGCCACCACAGGACAGGTGGCGTCTATAAGCTCCACGCCCGCCTCCCCGGCACTACGGAACAGACGGGGAGGCGCACCGTGCGCACGTATGAGCACCCGCGACCCCGACAACGACGGAAGCTCATCCTCCGAGGCACGACGCAGACCGCACCTCTCCAGACGCTGCATCTCCATCTTGTTGTGCACTATGTCGCCGAGCGTATATACCGGCTCTCCAGCCGACAGCCCCTCCTCCGCCTTGCGTATGGCACTCACCACACCGAAGCAGAAACCCGATTTGTCGTCTATCACTATCTCCATACTATCTTATTGAATCGTTATCTTATCCCCGCCTCGTTCCGACAGAAAGTCCGGGCCAAGGAACGAAGCCCGTCAAATACAATTCCGCTGTCCCGCACCTCGCGGTGGGCAGAAAACTCCCCCAACGGAGGCCCGCAATAGAGAGTAACGAAGCCATAAGCGTTATTCGCTAAAAACACCTAACCGCATTTATAA
>CAMWRR010000030.1 GCA_947176715.1 uncultured Rikenellaceae bacterium
CTCTGTTGAGTTAATTACGTGTAGTTATTTGGGAGCGGCACTTCGTACCGCAAGAGCATGGTTCGTTTAAGTACGTGTTATTCTTGCTGAGCGAGGCTCTCACCCTGCGGGGACCGGCTACGGCTAATGCGCATATTCTCAGGAGGCTTTATAGTATCTTTTTCGTCTCGCCAACCACCTAACTAAATCACCCCCTCTCCGCAAAACAAATGTAAAGTGTTTCAACTCCATGTATGCGGCCTCACATCCCGCCTCTCAAAAGTGGCCGTACCCCCTCGTTTTTGGTTCGCCTGCGGCAGTCGTTTTATCGCCTCGGCAATCTTCGGCAATCCAAACTTCGTTTCATTGCGCTCGGCTTACGGAAACGTGTCCTTTTGTCGAGTGACAAAAGTAACTCCCCGAAGGGTCCGCCGTGAGGCTCTCCACGAAGTGACCGCCGGAGGCACAAACCGCCGTAGGCACAAACCGCCGTGAGGCACAAAAACACCCGCAAAACAAAAAAAGGTGGTGCAATCAATACACCACCTTTACATTGTCTATCCAGAACGTAGCACCGGGGCTACCCACGTATGCTCCGCCGTATCCGGACGAGAACCTAAGTATCATGTGTGTCACGGGGGCGTCTGCGTCCCAGCCCACCTCCCGTATGGGTACGCGCTCTCCACGGCTGTTGACGGTGTACTGGGGTTCGTTTACGGTGAGGCCCATATACGGTTTGAAGGTGGATTTTCCGGTTATGTCGCCGTACTCCACATCGAGACGACAGTTGTTGACCCACTCCGACTGGTTCTTGTCGAACTGACGCCATATCGTGCCTACACGCTTGGCGTAGACCTTACCGTCGGCATCCTCCCACCTGTTCTGCAAAAGGAGCTGTACCTCGGCGGCATTGATACCGCTGAGAGGCTCCGCCTTGCCAAAGCCGCTCATGCGTACTCTCCGGCCGCCGTCCTGCCCCTGCTTGAACTTATAGTCGAACACCAGACCCTTTATCTTCTTGGTGAAAGGTATGCCCATCACCAACTTCGATTGCGGGTCTTTGGCATCCTTTACCGGCTCGGGGAGGGCGCCCAGATAGATGGTACCCGTGGCCAACACCGTGACGTTGACCATGCCGAGCACCTTGCATCCGTCCACGCGTGTCTCAAGACGGGCGCAATATCCGTCGCCGCGCTTCTCGGGAAACACGGTGGTGCTGCCCTTGCTTATACCGCTAACCTTGGCGTAGACGCTGGAGGTGGCCCACGGCGAACTCTTCGACACGTAGGGAACGTTACCGCGTATTGTATCGCTACCGGCGCCTATGTCGTAGAGATATTTGGTGTCGCCGCCAATTACGCCCGACTCCTTTATCTCGCGCACTATCCAACGGTCCATGTTACCGAAAGGCAATAACTCGATCTTCTCCTGTCCGTATAACGACGATGCGGTCAGAAGCAACGCCGCCAATGCTATCTTCGTTTTCATAAACATTATTTTTTTGAAAACCGTCAGACAAAAAACGCGCCAAAATACCGACGCCCCCGATACTATATATTATCGTAGCCCCACTGACGCAAGGCGTAACCCCAGTTCTCCTCCACTATGCGACGGGTGCGCTCCTCGTATTCGTATGCGTTCTTGCGATACCCCTTCTTGCCGCCTATGTAGGCCTCTATGGCAGGACGCGCCTCCTCGAAGCCCTCCAACGAGAGGTCGCGGTATATACGCTCGGTCATGCCTAACGGGTCGGCCTCGAAATCCTCGAACTTCACCTCCACCAGATGGCCCTCGGGGATGAGACCCTTCTGCTCCTCGTAACGGGTGTAGAGGTCGGTGTATGTCTGCACTATGTCGGACTCTATCTGCTCGGGCGTTATATCCTGCAGTTTGAGCGGACCTATCACGTTGGTGAAGAAATTGCGGGTCGACTCGAATACGGTGTAGGGGTTGCGCACCAAATATATGAACCGTGCGTTGGGGAACATCTCGAGTATCTCGCGTATATGGCCGGTGTGGGGCGGATTCTTGGAGAGGAACCGCTTGCCGCCGGTGTTGTAGAGCGACGTTTTGACCATGCGCATAAACTCGCGTTTGTATGTGTCGCGCTCCTCCTCGGTGCATGTGCGGAAGGTCAGATACTTGTCGGAATACTCGCGCGTGTGACGCGGGAAGTACCAGAAGTGGTAGAACGAGTAGGGCACCAGATTGGACATGGCGAACTCCTCCTCCTGCGGAAGATTGGGACTCAGCTCCATGTTATCGGTAGGACGTCTCTCGGGCATCACTGCGGCCATGCAACGGCGGAACAGCCACTGCCCCCATAGCATGATGTTGGGGAACACCGTCTGATAGGTGGTGGTGTAGCCGAACTGTCTGTCCTTGCAGAAGACATTATGCACGAACGTGGTGCCGCTACGCCAGTGTCCGAGTATGAACAGAGGGGCGTCGTCGAGCTTCATGTTCCTGACCCTCAGCCTGTAAACCAGCTCCTCCATGGGACGTCCGAGATTGAGCAACCCGCATATAATAGCGGTAAGGATATATTTGCCTTTGTATTTCTTGTCTATCTTCTTGCCCTTTACCACCTTGCGAAAGGCGCCCCATCGGGCCCCCACCAACGGATTGGTGGGCAGAGTGCTGAAATTGAGACGTGCCATAGCTTAGAAGCTGTTTTGAATTTTTCACGTAAATTTATATATAGAACTTTTTGATTCCCTGCCGATGTTTTGAGGCTCTTTTCGGCCCTACTCCCTCCTGCTCTTTGCCTGACAGTTCACTATGAGGCTGCATTGCGGTAGGAAATATGTCTCGAAAAGAGCTCTCAAAACATTCGGCAAAAAAATTCAAACAGCGTCTATATCTTATCGGCGATGTCGGCCACTGCCGCCTCCACGTCGGCGGTGTCGGCATCTATACGGTGAGAACCCTCTATATTCTGACCCACCACTATTACCGTATGCCCCTCGGCAGACAGCGCGGCGGCGAGCTTGCGTACCGCTTCGGCCTCGCGGAGCCTGTCGCCCGTAACCGAAATGACAGTGCCCTTTTCCGCACTGCGCTCGTGTTCGGGAGCCACGGCCCCGAGTATCATACCCACGGCCGAGGTGTTGTTGGTGATAGGGTCTATCAGTATGAACGCACCGGTGTTTTTATTGACGGTGTAAGGGTCGAAGAAGAGCGGTTTGTTAGTAGTGAACGTAACGCGACCTATCTCATTGAGCGACAGGCGGTCCGTCTTAGACTGCTCCATAGTGTTGACATCGACGCGATATTCTATGCCGTCGATATGGGCACGCGTCATGTTGGTGGTGTGCTTTATGAAGAACTTCTTATCGGGGTCCATCGGCTCCTCGTCCATCCATACCACCATAGCCTCGAAATCGCGTGAAGCGATGGGTTGGTCGTCGGGGTGCACCAGCATCTCGCCGCGCGACACGTCTATCTCGTCTTCGAGCGTCAGCACCACGCTCTGCGGCGGGAACGCCTCGTCTATTTCGCCCTCCCACACGTGTATGCCCTTGACGTGCGACCGCTTGCCCGACGGCAGGGCCACCACCTCGTCGCCCTTGCGCACTACCCCCGAGGCCACCTTGCCGGCGAAACCGCGGAAGTCGAGGTTGGGGCGCAGGACGTACTGCACGGGGAAGCGGAAATCGGTGTAGTTATGGTCGGAGTCGACACGCACCGTCTCAAGGAAGGTAAGCAACGGCAACCCCTCGTACCACGGCATATTGACCGACCTCTCCACCACGTTGTCGCCCTTGAGCGCCGAGAGGGGAATGGGGTTGATGTCGGGTATGCCAAGCGGAGCGGCGAAAGCCATATAGTCGCTCACTATCTTGTCGAAGACAGCCTTGTCGTAGTCCACCAAGTCCATCTTGTTGACAGCCAGCACCACATGCTTTATGCCCAACAGCGACACAAGGTAGGTGTGGCGGCGCGTCTGCGTGATTACACCGCTACGGGCATCCACAAGTATGATGGCCAGATTGGCCGTAGAGCCGCCCGTTATCATATTGCGGGTATATTGCTCGTGGCCCGGTGTGTCGGCTATGATGAACTTACGCTGATTGGTGGAGAAGTAGCGGTAGGCCACGTCTATGGTGATGCCCTGCTCGCGCTCCGCCTTGAGACCGTCGAGCAACAGCGCGTAGTCGATGCCGTCGCCGGCGTTACCCACACGCTTGCTGTCGCGCTCCAAAGCGTCGAGCTGGTCCTCGTAGAGCTTCTTGCTGTCGAAAAGCAACCGCCCTATAAGCGTAGACTTACCGTCGTCGACAGACCCCGCCGTCAACAAACGCAAAAGGTCCTTCCTCTCGTCACGATCGAGAAACTCGTTTATATCTATCTTTTCCATAATCATTCTTTTGGCATCGGGCACTTTGCCCGACGCTGGTCTGCCTGCGGCGCTGGCGGCGCCGCAGGCAGAAAGTCGCCTCCCGGCAGGCCCTTTCAGGGGGACCACTTCGTGGAGACTTACTTTTGTCACTCGACAAAAGTAAGCAAAAACGAGGGGGTCACGGACCCCTTTTTGACATTCTCCGTATGCAGTGACGCTATTAATATGTAGTTGAGCACATTATATGCGTCGCCTTACTGTAATGTGCCCACCCGAATTCCCCGCGGCATCACTGCCGGTCACGCTCTCAAAAGGGGCTGTGCCCCCTCGTTTTGGTTCGCCTGCGGCAGTCGTTTTCTCGCCTCGACAATCGAGTCTTCGTCTCATTGCGCTCGGCTTACGAAAACGTATTCTTTGTCGAGTGACAAAGTAACTCCCCCAGAAGAGCCCGCCGGGAGGCTCCGGCTGAAGGCCCCCGCCGGGAGGCACATTACAGAAGAGACGGGAGGGGTATTTTTGATAGGCCCCTCTATCAAAAATACCCCTCCCGTTTCTTCTGTTCCATACTCCCCTCCTGGTCGAAGTCGATGACGCGGGTGGTGCGTTCGCTTTTGGTTGTGGTCATCATCTCCTCGACGATCTTCTCTATGGTGTCGGCCTGCGACTCCACGGCACCGGTCAGGGGGTAGCAGCCGAGGGTACGGAAGCGTACCATGCGCATTTGGGCGCGGGCACGCATGTCGGCGGGCATACGGTCGTCGTCTGCCATTATCAGGTTGCCGTCCAGCTCTACCACGGGACGCTCCTTGGCGAAGTAGAGGGGCACGATGGGTATCTTCTCAAGACGTATGTACTGCCATATATCGAGCTCCGTCCAGTTGGAGAGGGGGAATACGCGTATCGATTCGCCCTTGTGTATCTTGGAGTTGTATATGTCCCACAGCTCGGGGCGCTGGTTCTTGGGGTCCCACTGGTGGAAACGGTCGCGGAACGAGTATATGCGCTCCTTGGCGCGCGACTTCTCCTCGTCGCGGCGGGCGCCTCCGAACGCGGCGTCGAACTTGTGCTTGTCGAGGGCGGCGAGGAGGGCCTGCGTCTTCATAAGATCGGTGTGAACCTTGCTACCGTGGGTGAACGGACCCACGCCGGCCTTGTAAGCCTCCTCGTTGGACTCCACTATGAGGTTCCACCCGTACTCGCGGGCGTAACGGTCGCGGAACTCTATCATCTCGCGAAACTTCCACTTTGAATCGATGTGCATCAACGGGAAAGGCACCTTGCCGGGGGCGAACGCCTTCTCGGCCAGACGCACCATCACCGACGAATCCTTGCCTATGGAGTAGAGCATCACGGGATTCTCGAACTCGGCCGCCACCTCGCGTATGATGTGAATGGACTCGGCCTCGAGCTCCTTTAGATGACTTAGCTTGTAATCTGACATATCTTTTTACTCTCTTTTTGCAGATAATCTATCGTTTCTCTATCCTCTCGCCTATGGCCTGCATGATGACCTCCACGCACCGGTCGAGACTCATGCTCGAGGTGTCGATGACGAGCGAGGGGTTGCGCGGCGGCTCGAAGGCCGAGTTGACACCGGTGAACTCCTTGATGAGACCGGCGCGCGCCTTTTTGTACAGCCCTTTGACGTCGCGTTGCTCGCACACCTCTATGGGGGTGCTTACATATACCTCGAAGAAGTCGTCGGCGCCGATTATGTCGCGGGCCAGCTCCCTCATGCTGCACGTGGGGCTTATGAACGCCGCCACCGTTATTACGCCGGTGTCGACGAAGAGCTTGGCCACCTCGGCTATGCGGCGTATGTTCTCCATGCGGTCCTCGGTGGAGAAGCCGAGGTTGTTGTTGATGCCCGAACGGATGTTGTCGCCGTCGAGCACACGGCAGATGCGCCCCCTCTCGTGAAGCTCGCGCTCCAAGGCGAGGGCCACGGTGCTCTTGCCGGAACCCGAGAGGCCGGTGAACCATATCATCAAGGCACGTTGCCCCAGAAGCTCCTCGCGCTTCCGGCGGGGCATAGTGGCTACGGGATATATGTTGTCCTGTTTCATCTTCAATCTGTTATAGAGGCCGCGTCACTTCACTATGAAGCGGGGGTTGTGCAGGTCGCGTTTGTTGTATGTCAGCGGCGTGCCGTCGTCGGCCCTCACTATGTCGCACCCGGCCATAAGAGCTACGGCGTGTCCCGCCGCCGTGTCCCACTCCATAGTGGGGGCCATACGGGGATATATGTCGGCCCTGCCCTCGGCCACGAGACATATCTTTATGGAGCTGCCTCGCGATACGGTGGCAAGGTCGGGGTGAACGGCCCTGAGCCCGTCTATGAAGCGGCGGGTGTCGTCGTTGAGGTGCGATACCGAAGCCACGCACGTGTAGGGACGATCCCCGCGCGGCAACGGCAGAGGCATACCGGCCGCCAACAGCTCGTCCAAAGAGAGCGCGCTGTCGGGTCTCACCCCCTCCACACGGAAACTGCCCTCCCCTTTCACAGCCACGTAGAGCGTATCGAAAACCGGCAGATAGACCACCCCGGCGACAGGCACGCCGTTTTCCACGAGCGCTATGTTGACGGTGAAATCATCCCGGCGTTTTATGAACTCCTTGGTGCCGTCGAGCGGATCCACTATCCACAACCGCTCCCATGAGGCGCGAGTCTCGTACGGTGCCGCGGCTATCTCCTCGCTCAGGATGGGGATGCCCGTTGAGGCGAGCATGTCGCATATAGTCTCGTTGGCACGACGGTCGGCTACGGTGAGCGGAGAGTCGTCGGCCTTACGCTCCACCTCGAAGTCGGCCCCCGGGTCGTCGTATATCTCCATGATACGCCCGCCTCCGCGTAGCGCCGAGATAACAGCCCTCTCCGTAAGTGCATGAAGATCCATACCGATTCGGTTAGTGTGTCCGTACTGAAAAGCCAATCCGTACGTCGACATAACGCACGAATTTTACGAAAATTAACGACAAAAATAAATCTTTTTTCGTAAAGAGACAAATAAATTAGGTGGCGAGGAATGTTGCAGAGGTAATGCAAAGGTTGCCGAGAGAGGAGGTGCAGACAATTTTCGTCTTCCATATAGCCACAGTGATACGAAGCGAGGACCGCACCTCGCGACGAGCAGAAAATCCACCACACGGAGGCCCTGAAACTATGAGCGTTTGCCGTTAAAATAATTTAACCAGTTCTGCCCTCTATGAGGTGTGTTTCGAGCGAATGCGATGGCATCGAACACAAATTCCGATTCTCCCGGTACCGAGCGAAGCGAGAGCCGTAAACACATTCCGCTTGGCGGACTTTCCGCTACGCTACAAGTCCGAGCGGGCCGCACCTCGCGGTGGGCAGAAAACTCCCCCGTGGAGGCGCGCAACCACGTCAGTAATACTATAGACCTTTCCGCTTAAAACACCGTTACTGTCTCTCCCGACCTCCACGCTCGGCGCGGTCCCCCGCAGTCTCCGGTCCGCTCTCCGTCACCGCCTGAGGCCTAACCGAAACTCCGCACTACACGAAAACTTCCTCCCCCGCACGACAACTAACCTATTATAAAACATCCAAGGGCGGCAATCGGCGATAACCCGCCCAACAAAACTAAACTAACATAAATCACCGAACAAACCCCGACCGAGCGCTGTGAGGCGCGCACAAAGAATTTCCGCCCGTCGCGAGCCGTTTGGTAAAAAAATTGTACTTTTATCCCCACGAAAGTCATCTTCACTAAACATTTACCGTTCCGAGGTGTCTCCGAGCCACAGACATATCTTATCAGGCATAGTCGCTGTAATCCTCTTCGCGGGCTGCAGCGTCACCAAACATCTGCCCGAGGGGAGCCATCTTCTGACCAAAAACACCGTATCGGTATCGTTCCCCGACACCCTGCACCGCTCGTGGAAGGTGAGCCCGTCGGAGCTGACACGGTTCATACCCACCTCGCAGACCCCGAACAAGCGCATCTTCGGAATGCCCTTTTTCCTGTGGGTCTACAACCTCTCGGACACGAGCAAGAACAACTGGTGGCAACGCACGTTGCGTAAGATAGGCGAAGAGCCGGTATTGCTCGACTCGGCGTTGACGGAGCGGTCGCGGCGCGACATGTCGTTATACATGCAGTCGAAAGGGTTTTACGAATCGAATGTCACCGACACCATCAAACTGCACAAACGCAAAGCCTCGGTAAGCTATTCGGTGACCGCCGGCGAGCCGTTCAGGATATCGGGCGTCAGCTATCTCTTCGGCGACAAGAGCCTGCGCAACATCATACTGGCCGATTCGGTCAACTCGCTCATAAAGCCCGGCGACCAGCTCGACCGCACGGTGATGGAGGCGGAGAGGTCGCGCGTGGCCGCATATTTGGAAGACCTCGGATATTACAGATTCTCGGTCAACAACATACGCTACATAATAGACACGCTCGGCACGCCGCACAAGGGGCACGTCACCATAAACTTCGTGCAGAACGTGGTGGCGGGACAGCCCGAGGACAGCCGCATATACCGCATACGCAACGTATATATCGACACCGACTACAAACCCTTGTCGGGCCCCGACTCCGCCTCATACGACACCCTCTACTTCCGAGGGTTCAACTTCATAGCGCCGTCCGGGGTAAAGCGCAACATACGCTACTCCGTAGTGGCCGACGCAATAACCATATATCAGGGTAGCATCTATTCGCGCGAGGAGGTGCGTTACACCAGCGCCAACATATCCAACCTGCGATACTTCAAGAACGTCAACATACTCTTCTCCGAGAGCGGCGAGGAGGACGACTACGTCACATACGTAGGAGAGGGCGGCCTCGACAGCCTCACCGACGTGGCCGAGGGGACGCTCGACTGTTACATACAGTGCGTACCCATGTTGCGGCAGGGATACAAATTAGACGTGGAGGCCTCCACCAACACCAACTACACAGGCATAGCCCTGCAGCTCGGGTATGCCAACAAAAACATATTCAAGGGCGCCGAGATCTTCGACATAAGCGGACGCGTGGCCTACGACTTCACCCACAACTCGGGCAAGAAGAACTCATACGAGTTCGGCATATCCACCTCGCTGACATACCCGCGCGCATTGGTGCCGTTCAACATCAACCGCTACAGCCGTCGCTATAACGTAAGCTCCAAGGTGGAGCTGTCGTTCAGCAAGCAACGGCGTCCCGACTACGGCCGCACCCTCAGCAGCCTCACCTTCGGCTACAACTGGAGCAACGGCCGTTACACCAACTACACGTTCCGCCCCATCAACCTGTCGCTCATCAAAGTGCCGTGGATAAACGACGACTACCTGAACTCCATACGCAACCCCTATCTCCGCAACAGCTACACCTCGCAGATGATTTTGGGCATGTTCGGCTCCGTCACATACAACACGCAAAACACCGGAATGGACCAGACATTCACCGTGAAAGCCAACATAGAGACGAGCGGAAACTTTCTGAACCTCATATCGTTAATAAACAACTCGCGCTATCACTACAACGACGACGAACGCTACTACAACGCGCTCGGCATACGTTACGCCCAGTATGCACGCGCCGAGGCCAGCTTCGTGTTCCGTCAGCGCGTACGCAACAAAGGGGCGCTGTTGTGGCGCCTCCTCGTAGCCGGCGGTTACGCCTACGGCAATACGCGTTCCATGCCGTTCGAGCGTATGATATTCGCAGGCGGTAGCACCAGCATGCGCGGATGGCAGGTGAGAACGCTCGGCCCCGGATTCGTGGCTCAACAACCGCGAGAATTCTACCCCAATCAGGTGGGCGACCTCAAGATAGAGACCAACCTCGAACAACGATTCCCGATATACGGTCCCGTACACGGCGCCGTATTCCTCGACTGCGGCAATATATGGTCCAACGGCAAGGGCGAGAGCGACAAAGAGGCACGGTTCTATTTCGACAGCTTCTACAAGCAACTGGCACTCAATACCGGACTCGGCCTGAGGCTAGATTTCAACTACTTCGTACTACGGCTCGACTGGGGTATACAGCTCAGAAATCCCGGCTGGGAGCGCGGACATGAGTGGATCCGGAGCTTCAAATTTTCCAACACGGCGTTGCATTTCGGGATAGGTTATCCGTTCTGAGTTTTTTGTGTCTGAGGAGTTGTAGCATAGAGAAATAGCCCTATGCAAATCATGAAAGAGTTGTGCTATAAGTGTATGCGTGCCTCGCGGCAGGCATAAGAGTATGACTTATACAACCTTAACGGATAACATTCAATCTTCACATGACCTCCCTTGCGGACCGACGACGAAGAGATGTTTATAGCCGCCGCGGGTGTGGCCCGAGCGCCAACGGGGGCTGTTAAACACAATTCCTTATGAAAAGATATACCGCGCTGCTTTATGTTAAAATACTCGGCATCACAGGGTCGGAGCCTGCGGGGGAACGCATCTTCGCGGGAGGTTTTATAGATGCTGTTAGGCACTTTTAGCGAAAAACGATTATAGCTTCGTTACTCTCTATTGCGAGCCTCCGGTGGGGGAAGTTTTCTGCCCACCGCGAGGTGCGGCCCGCTCGGCCTTTCCGCTACGCTTCAAGACCGCCAAGCGGAAAGGCTTACAGTCCTCGTGCCTCGGACCGGATTAGGCGGAGTTGTGTTTGGGTTCCTTGCTGGTGCACGGGTCGCACTTATTCGTATACCATCGTAGAGAAAATCTTGTTTTATATAGTCATGATTGCGAGACGACAAAGTCTTTTTGAGGCTTGACGGTATGCGCATTAGCTGAGTTTTGCGTCCGGATGGCGGCCCGAGCGGAGCGAGGGCCATAGGCAATATTCCTTATGAAAAGGTCTTTTGTGCTGGAGTTTTGACGTTAGCGTGAGGTCGGAGAGGTTCACAGGGACGGAGACTGCGGGGGACCGCAACTCGCAGGAGGTTTAATAGATGCAGTTAGGTACTTTTAGCGAAAAACGATTATAGCTTCGTTACTCTCTATTGCGGGCCTCCGTGGGGGGAGGCTCCGGCCCGCTCGGTCTTTTCGCTACGCTTCAAGACCGCCAAGCGGAAAGGCTTACGGTCCTCGTGCCTCGGACCGGGTAGGGCGGAGGTGTGTTTTATGTCCTCGCTGACGCACGGACGAGATAAAGCGGAATTATATTAAACTGCCCCCAATGATACAATAAAGCAAAAAGGACTGCTTCCCTCGCTTCGCTCGGGTCAGAAAAGCGGAAGTGTTTGACAGCCCTCGTGCCTCGGAACGCCGCACGCCTTATGGCGTATTTGAGTTGCATGCGCTTTTTTGTGGTGTTTATTACTCTCTGTGCATAGAGAAGTCTG
>CAMWRR010000031.1 GCA_947176715.1 uncultured Rikenellaceae bacterium
GGGACCCCCCAGCTCCCCGAGGCGCTGGTTGTCTTTTTCATCCTACAGGCAAACAACCCCAACCCCAAGCGCGCCGAGGCGCGCCGGATAGTGCGTCAGAATCTTCAGGGCACATTCCCGCGGGCCAATAGCGTTATAAAGCCCGAGGACATAGTGGAGGCGCGCGGCGTGGTGTCGGAGGTGTACATGGACGAGAAGATAGAGAAATATATCATCGACATAGTGTTCGCCACTCGCGAGCCGGGCGAGAGCAAGCTCGACAATCTGAGCAGTCTGATAAGCTACGGCGCCTCTCCGCGTGCCAGCATATCGCTGGCCAAGGCGGCCAAGGCATACGCTTTCATCAAGCGCAGAGGCTATGTGATACCCGAAGACGTGCGCGCCGTGGCCTATGACGTGCTCAACCACCGCATAGGTCTTACCTACGAGGCGGAAGCCGAAAACGTCACCTCCGAGGATATCGTAACCGAGGTGCTCAATGCGGTCGAGGTGCCTTAACGGCATTATGTCTCAGGTCTGTTTCCGTCGCTCGGGTTTGTCTTCGGCGGCATGTCGGCATCGGTGTGCGGCATAAGACGGAACGATGTCACGGAAACGGCATTCGGTAAAACTTTTCGTTAAAATTCAGATAACCTCTTAACGTTTATGGTCTCGCAGAGCGAAATATTGAAAAAGGTACGCCGCATAGAGATCAGGACGCGCGGTCTGTCGAGCGAGATATTCGCCGGCAAGTATCACAGTGCGTTCAAGGGGCGCGGCATGTCTTTCTCCGAGGTGCGCGAGTACCGTGCGGGCGACGATGTGCGCGACATAGACTGGAACGTGACGGCCCGCAGCCGTCTGCCCCATATCAAGGTCTACGAGGAGGAGCGCGAGCTCACCATGATGTTGGCCGTGGATGTGAGCGGCTCGCGTCTGTTCGGCACCCGCACCATGTTGAAGAAGGAGCTGGCCGCCGAGATGGCCGCCGTTTTGGCCTTCTCTGCCGAGAAGAACGGCGACAAGGTGGGGTGTCTGCTCTTCAGCGACAGGGTGGAGCTTTTCATACCCCCCAAGAAGGGGCGTAACCACATATTGCATATCATACGCCAGTTGCTCGAGTTCGAGCCGTCCGGCAAGGGTACCGACATAGGCGGGGCGTTGCGTTTCATGACGGGTGCGCTCAAGAAACGCACCACCGTATTTCTCATCTCCGACATGATGGATGTGGATGTATCTTCCGGCAAGGCGCGTTTCGAGGAGCCGCTAAAGATAGTGTCGTCGCGTCACGACGTGGTGGCCGTTCGCCTCTACGACCGCCGCGACGAGAGCCTGCCCGACGTGGGGGTCATGGAGATGGCCGATGCCGAGAGCGGACGGCGTGTGTGGGTCGACACCGGTTCGGCGGCGGTGCGTCGCGCATACGACAGCCACTATAAGAAGTCGAGCTTCATAGCCGAGGGGACCCTCATGCGCTATAAGGTCGACACGGTGGCGGTGGCTACCGACGACGATTATGTCAAGTCGTTGATATTGCTCTTCAAACAGAGGCGATGACGTTTTGTCCCCTAAAGGCTGAACATGTTAACAGGTGTAATTGCATACCGATGAATATATTTTCGAGAATAATAGCGATGTCGCTCGTGGCGCTTCCTTGCGTGTGCGGTGCCGCGCCGGCGGACACTCTGCGCGGCGGTAGCGCTCCGCGTGCGAGCGTGCGTCTTATGCCCGACACCATCACCATAGGCGACCGTTTCGTGATGCGTGTTACGGTGGATAAAGACCTGATGCAGCAGATAGTCTTCCCCGACCTTGCCAAGGCGGGCAGGGGCGATACGGTGGAGCTGGTGTCTGTCGGCAATATCGATACCGTCGCGCGCGATGGACGCAGGCTGACAATAGCCCTCGATTATACCATGACATGCTTCGAGCCGGGCCTGTTCGGATTGGGACGGGTGCCGGTGCTCTACGGCGACAAGAACGTCACCGACACCCTCTATACCGATGCCGAGGATGCCGTGTTGCTGGTCAAGGGGTTCGATATAGACACCCTCGCTCAGACGATAGCGGATATAAAGCCGGTTCGTCAGACGCCGTTCACGTTCCGCGAGTTGCTGGCCTATCTGACGACGCTTCCTGTGCTGTTGTCGCTCGCCGGCGTGTTGCTCGTAGTGGCGGCGGTGTTGCTGTGGCGGCGTTACGGTAGGAGGCGTGTCACGGATGGCGATGTCTGCGACGAGCCGGCGCACGAGAGGGCCATACGCGAGCTGGAACGCCTTTCGGAAGAGAAGCTGTGGCAGAACGGTCGCGTGAAGGAGTATTATACGCGGCTATCCGATATCGTTCGCGACTATATCGCCCGTCGTTACGGGTTCCCGGCCTTGGAGACCACCACTCCCGAGCTCGTGGAGAGGTTGAGCCGTATGGATGTGGACAGGCGCGAGTGCGACAGGGCCGGTGAGCTTCTCGCCCTCTCCGATCTGGTCAAGTTCGCCAAATATATCCCTCCGGTGGAGCGCCACAGGGAGCTTTATGACGAGGCGTACATATTCGTGGAGGAGACCAAAGAGATGCCAGCGGCGGAGGATGAGGCCGCAGATACGCAAAATTGATGATTATGAGTCGATTGAAGTTTGTCATACTCCTTTTGTCGGGCTTTCTGGCAGCCGCCCCCGCTTCGGCCCAGCTGGAGCGTCGTTTTGTCAGAGGCGGCAACAAAAGCTACGAGAAGGCCGACTACGACAAGGCGAGCGAGAACTACATGAAGGCGCTCGATAAGAACAAGGAGTCGGCGGAGGCCATAGCCAATATGGGCAATGTGCTCTATAAACAGGAGAACTACGAGGCCTCGGGGGAGATATTCTCCCGTTTGGCCGAAAACGAGGCCGATACCTCGCTCAGGGCCACTGATTACTATAACCTCGGTAACAATCTGTTCAAGCAACGCCGTTTCGAGGAGGCGTTGGAGGCGTATAAAAACGCGTTGAGGATGGACCCCTCCGACGTAGACGCCAAATTCAACCTCGCATACACGCGCAAGATGCTCGACAAGGACCGCGACGATAACAGCGGCGGAGGCGGCGGTAACCAAGGCGGCGATAACAATGAGAAGAACAACGATAATAACGGCGGCGGCAACGACGGCGATAACCGTAACGACGGTCAGGACAGCTATGATAATAAGAACGATGAGGACCGCAACGACGACAGCCGTCAGAACAACGACAGCAACGACGACAGCCGGAATAACTACCGTGACGCCTCCGGAGCCATGAGCCGCAAGGAGGCCGAACAGCTCCTCGACCTCATGCAGGCCGAAGAGAACCGCACCTCCGAGAAGGTTGACCGCGACAAGGCCGGTGCGGTAGGGGCACGCGGCGGCAAGAACTGGTAAAAGTGATAACGATGATAGTACGATTCGCAAACCCGCACATGCTCTATCTGTTGCTCGTGTTGCTGCCGATGGCGGCGGGTTACATATACAAGTGCCGGCAGGGCGGTGCGGCCATGCTCGTATCTTCCGTTGAGGGGGTGGCAGGTGCGCCGCGCTCGCTCAGGTACTACCTCCGTCATGTGCCGTTTGCCTTGCAGGCGTTGGCGGTGGCTCTGCTCGTAGTGGCGCTCGCTCGTCCTCAGGGCGCGTCCGACAGCCAGCGGGTCTCTACCGAGGGTGTCGACATAGTGCTGGCGCTCGACATATCCACCACTATGGAGGCGCGCGACCTGAAGCCCGACCGTCTGGAGGCGGCCAAGGATGTGGCCTCCAAGTTCGTGATGGACCGCACCGGCGACCGTATGGCTTTGGTGCTGTTCGCCGGCGAGAGCTTCACTCAGGTGCCTCTGACCACGGACCGCATGACACTTATAAACATGCTATCGCAGGCACGCACCATGATGGTGGACGACGGCACGGCCATAGGTAGCGGCATAGCCACTGCGGTCAACCGTCTGCGAGGCAGTGATGCCAAGAGCAAGGTGATAGTGTTGCTCACCGACGGCGAGAACAACAGCGGCAGCATAACGCCCCTGATGGCGGCCGAGGCGGCGGCGGCGCTCGGCATAAAGATATATGCCATAGGCGTGGGGTCCAAGGGTACCGCCCCCATGCCCGCCATCGACCCGTGGGGCAGGAAGACATTCGTGCAGGCACCCGTCAAGATAGACGAGGAGCTGTTGCGCCGGATAGCCGACATGACGGGCGGCTCATATTACCGGGCCACCGACAAGGAGAGCCTCGCCGACATATACGACCGCATCAATTCATTGGAGAAGACCAAGATAGATGTGGAGGAGCAGGTGGTGTACACGGAGCGTTACTATCCGTTCGTGCTATGGGCCGTTGCGGCGTTGGTTGCCATGCTGGCGTTGCGTCACCTCTATCTGCGTCAAATACCTTAAAACTTGAAGACGATGTTTCGATTCGCACATCCGCAATATTTCTATCTGTTGCTTCTTATTCCGGTGCTGGCCGCGCTCTATTTCTGGGTGTGGCGCGACTATCGGCGCAGGCTGTCGCTTTTCGGCGATAACGCTTTGATCCGCTCGCTCATGCCGGAGGCCGCTCCGCATAAGGCGTTGGTCAAATATTGCCTCGTTACGGTCGCTGTGGCGGTGCTCGTATTCGCCCTCGCGGGTCCGCAGGTGGGTTCGCGGTTGCGTAAGGTCAAGACCGAGGGGGTGGAGATAATTTTGGCCGTGGATGTCTCCAACAGCATGTTGGCGGAGGATTTCGAGCCGTCGCGGCTGGCACGCACCAAGATGGCTATCACCAAGCTGGTGGACGGTCTCACCGAGGACAGGATCGGTCTTGTGGTATTCGCCGGCGACGCTTTCGTGCAGTTGCCCGTGACAGGCGATTATGTCACGGCCAAGAATCTGGTGTCGCATCTGTCGCCCGATATGGTGTCTTCGCAGGGGACGGCCATAGGCAAGGCTTTGCGTGCGGCGGGGCGCTCGTTCTCGTCGCAGAGCGACCGTAGCAGGGTGGTGATAGTCATATCCGACGGCGAGGACCACGATGCCGACGCCGTAGACGTGGCCCGTCAGATGGCCGACAAGGGGATAGTGGTGCACACGGTGGGCGTGGGTTCGCCGGAGGGTGCGCCCGTGAGCGTAGGCGGCGAGATGTTGCGCGACAGCGACGGTCAGATAGTGGTAAGCCGTCTTAACGAGAAGCTGTTGCAGGACATAGCCTTTGCCACGGGCGGCTCATACGTACACGCCACCGGCGGCAGTATGGGGCTCGACGGTATAATAAGGCAGGTGCGCGATATGGATGCGCAGGAGCTGGTGACGGACCGCTTCGAGGAGTATAGCGAACAGTATCGCTATCTTGTGGCTATCGCGTTGGTTATAATATTGATAGAGTCGTGTGTGCTCGACCGCAAAAACCGTATGGTGGAGCGTATGACACTCTTTCACAAGGAGAATGAAAACACAAAAACGGAATAGTCGTATGAGAAGATTCTTGTTGCTCATAGCGATGATGCTGTCGTCGTCGGTGTCGTATGCCGCCGGGGATGTCACGGTCAGGGTGGAGGGGCCTACCATCGCCCGTATCGACGAATATTTCAACGTTCAGTTCATCGTCGATGCCGAGCCCGACAGCTATTCGGAACCCGATTTCGGCGGTCTCGATCTGGTGGCCGGCCCTATCACCTCGCTGAGCCGCTCCATGTCGTGGATAAACGGCAAGGCGTCCAATACCGTCTCGTATATAATAACTTACAGTCTCATAGCCTCCAAGGAGGGGGTCTACACCATAGGTCCCATGAAGGTGGAGGCGGACGGTAAGAGCGTGACATCAAAGCCCTACCCGATAGAGGTGGTCAAGGAGCGCACCACCAAACAGTCGGGCGGGTCGCGGGGGTTCGCCTCCGACGACGTACTGTTGCGTATGGCCGTCTCCAAAACTACGGTATATAAGGGCGAGCCGGTGGTGGCTACGGTTTATCTATACGGTCTCGACAAGGTGTCGTCGCTCGGGGGAGCCACACCGCCGGCGTTCAACGGCTTCTGGAAGCAGGAGCTGTCGGTGTCGGGCGCCAAGCCGGAGCGTGTCACCTTCAACGGCAAGGTCTACGACCGTCTCCCCGTAGCCCGCTATCTACTCTTCCCGCAGAAGAGCGGACGGTTGGAGGTGGAGCGCATGGATGTGACGGCCATAGTCATGGTGGAGTCGTCGATGCCCGGTCCCGGCAGTCTGTTGGACGAGTTCATGGGTATTCGCAGCACTATGATGGAGCAGCGCGAGCATCGTATAGCCACCTCTCCCGTGGCCGTGGAGGTGCGCGAGTTGCCGTCGCCCTCGCCCGAGGGGTTCACCGGGGCGGTGGGTAACTTCAACATATCGGCGCAGTTGAGCTCTCTCAAGATAAAGGCCAATTCGTCGGCCACGCTCACGGTTACGGTGTCGGGCACGGGCAATCTGCCTACCGTAGCCGAGCCCAAGCCCGTCATGCCCGGCACATTCGACCTCTATCCGGCCAAGAGCAGCGACGATTTCAGCCTTGCCGCAGGCGGGGTCTCGGGTTCGCGCACCTATGCCTACCCGCTGATACCGAGGGCGGAGGGACGATATACCATAGAGCCGATAAAGTTCAGCTACTTCGACCCCGCCACCGCGCGTTACCATACCGTCGCCACCGACCCCATAGACGTGGAGGTGCTTGCCGACGACTCGGGTAGCTCCGCCGCCGCCATTGTAGGCGGACCGGTCAAGGAGGACCTTGCCATCCTCGGCAGAGACATCCACTTCATCCGTTTGGGCGATCCCAAGCTCTCGGGGCGCGATTCGTTCTTCGTGTGGTCGCTTCCGTATGTGCTTGTGCTTGTATCTCTTGCGGCGGCGGCATGCGGCGTTCTCTTTTATATGCGCGGACGCGTAAAGCTCATGCGCGACACGGTGAGAGTGCGCAACAGACGTGCCAATAAGGTGGCGCTCAAGCGATTGAAGCAGTCGAAGGCCTATATGGACGCGGGCAAAGAGGCTCTGTTCTACGAGGAGATGATGCGCGCTCTCTACGGCTACGTCTCCGACAAGCTGAACATCCCCGTCTCCGACCTCTCCAAAGACAACATAGATGAGCGCATGGCCGGCGGCGGCATCTCGCAGACGGACAGGGAGGCCATGATAAAGTTGCTGTCGGACTGCGAGTGGGCACGCTATTCGCCCGGCGCTTCGTTGCAGATGACGAGCGTATATCAGGCCTCGTTAGACCTTATCGACCGTTTTGAAAATAAATTGTAACGCTATGATTAAGATATTCATATCGACGGTTTTGGCCTTGTCGGCGGTGTCGGTGCAGGCATGGGCCGATACGCCGGATTCGTTGTCGGCCGTGGTAGACACTGCGGCGGTTCCCGATTATGCCGACGACGATTCGGAGGTAGCCGTGTGGAACAGGGCCAACGACGCCTATGCCCGCGGCGAGTTCCGGGCGGCCATAGACGGCTACAATTCGTTGCTCGCCGCCGGCCGCGAAAGCTCCAAACTCTACTACAACCTCGGCAACGCCTATTTCAAGTGCGACAGCATAGCCTGTGCCATCGTCAGCTACAACAGGGCCCTCAGGCTCGACCCCTCCGATGCCGACGCCGCCTATAACCTCAGTGTGGCCGAGGCGCGCACCGTCAACCGCATAGAGGGTCTGCCCGAGTTTTTCGTGACGGGTTGGCTCCGTCGGTTGAGCCATGTCATGACCTCCGACGGCTGGGCCGTGATGTCGGTGTTGTTCTTCGCCCTCATGTTGGCCGGCGGCGTATGGTATCTGCTCGCCTCCACGGTGCGACGACGCAAGGCGGGGTTCACGACCTCGGCGGTGTCGTTGGTGCTGTTCGTCGTATCGGTGTGCATCGCCACCTCGCAGAAACGCGACAAGACCGACTCCGGCAGGGCGGTGGTGATGGTCTCGGCCGCCGCTGTCAAAAGTTCTCCCGGCGTCTCGGGCAAGGACCTCTTCGTGCTTAACGAGGGGGCATGCGTCAGCCTCGGCGAGAAGATAGGCGACTGGCGGCAGATAACCATAGCCAGCGGCGACAAGGGGTGGATTCTGTCGGAACAGATAGAGGAGATATAAGATTAATGTATTGATAATTATGTCTTTGCTTATGTGATTGGCCGAAAATACCACTCTATGGCCGAATGTGTTGTTTTTACGGGGTAGGGTAGTGGCGGCGTGTGCGGCTTTTTGCGGTATTATTGCGTCATATCGGTCTAAATTTACTATTTTTGGCCTCGGAATGGGGCCTGACGCCGATGTTCGGTGTGCTGGTGCGTCGTTTCGCACGTGTTTTTATCTGAAAATTATGTCACGACTTCTTGATCGCGCTGTCGATGAGCTGGCCAAATTGCCGGGGGTGGGCGACCGTACGGCGTTACGTCTCGCGTTGCATCTCTTGCGTCAGCCGACGGAGGGTGTCGATGCGCTTTCGGCGGCGTTGGTCGACTTTAGGCGCAACATAAAATTCTGCCGCAGGTGTAACAACCTGTCGGACGACGAGTTGTGTCCGATATGCGCGGATGCCACCCGCGACCGCAGTACGGTATGCGTCGTGGAGCAGGTCAAGGATGTGTTGTCGATAGAGCACACGCGTAGCTATCGCGGCCTCTATCACGTGCTCGGCGGTGTCATATCGCCCATACAGGGCATCGGTCCCTCCGACCTCAAGATAAACATGCTCGTCGACAACGTACGCCGCGGCGAGGTCCGAGAGGTTATACTGGCACTGTCGACATCCATCGAGGGGGAGACAACCGGTTACTATATCTCACGTCAGCTCGCCGATACAGGCGTTAAAATCAGTACTATAGCCCGTGGTATAGGCTTCGGCGACGAGATAGACTATGCCGACGACATAACCTTGGTACACGCCATCTCAAATAGGACTACACTTTAGATTATCGACACTACTATATTATAGTGGTCCTCCGATTAAATTTCAACCGATAAGCATAGCTGGCCGGGAGAGCGGAAAGATGGCGACTTTCGCTCCGTTCGGGCCATATACAAGGAATTCCTTATGTTTGCGCGGGGGATGGACTGTCGTCATGAAGTCGGAGAGCCTCACAGGGCCGGAGCCTGCGGGGGACCGCGCTTGGCGAGAGAAACAATAAATGCAGTTAGACACCCTAAGCGAATAACGCTTATAACTCCGTTACTCTCCCTTGCGGGCCTCCGGTGGGGGAGTTTTCTGCCCACCGCGAGGTGCGGCCCGCTCGGCCCCTCCGCTCTGCTACGGGTCCGCCAAGATGAAAGGCCTACGGTCCTCGTCCCTCGGACCGAATCAGGCGCGTAATTTGTCCCACGACCCTTGTCTACTCGCAGACGTGATAATTAAGAATGTTGTTCCCGCTCCTTGCCGGCGCACGTACTGAACAGAGCATAATCTTACCGACACCGGACAGAACAAAGCGGAATCAACAGCCGCACTAACAAAACAAAGCCAAAACCTCTTTCGCCCCTCTTCTTTTTACCTCAAAACCTCTCCCCCTACTCCTCCCCAAAACCATGTTAAATTCTCAACACGAAAAAGGATAAAAAATTTATAAAGCTACATTTGTTTTAAATGTTTGTTTTTGTATATTTGCAGGTACATTTATCTTAAAAGAGAGATTTTTGGAGGGATATTAAGCATCTGAAAGGCTTGATTATTAAGCCTTTGGGGTGTGTTCGCCTTTTTAGGTAAATGTATATTTTATGTTCGTTCACCCCCTTGGAAGAAATCGTAATCGGTCGGAAAAGAGAGTGGTATGAAGATATAGAATGAGAGGGAATATTTATTTTTAGCACTGAGACTTAATGAGTTGAGTCTGTGGAAGGGTTAAAATCGTTTTAGGAAAAGTAGTTGCCATTCGATGTCATGTCGCATAGCACGCAAAAAGAGATAAGGGATGTCTTTAACAGGAACCATACTTAACGTAATCTCCGTAAATGAGATTTGTAAACTCGATAGCTTTGTATATAAGGAGTT
The DNA here is from genome assembly GCA_947176715.1 of uncultured Rikenellaceae bacterium. Taxonomy (GTDB): domain Bacteria; phylum Bacteroidota; class Bacteroidia; order Bacteroidales; family Rikenellaceae; genus CASDZP01. Next base: position 9,952 of record CAMWRR010000031.1, read on the forward strand.
TACGACTCAATCCGTATTGATAGATGCCTCGTTGGACCGCTCTGTTATCATGTTTGTGGTGTCCGGAAACGTGGATGTTTCGTCTAACGACAAATTGCCATATTCGCAAATAAGCAAAAAAGTGATAATCTTGCCGCACGGGTCGAGGGCGGAGCTCTCTTTCTCTGTCGGGGCGACGGTTATAACGTTCGGGTTCCTCGACTATCTCGACCTCTCGCCCGCAACTATTGCGGCAATGCAGTTGTTTGACCCTGAGAAAGATAACGTAGTTCCCAGTCTCGACATACCTCCGTACATTAGTATAATACTCAAAGAAGTTAGGGCTTTTGTGTCGGATAGAGAGATTAACGATGTGGTACACAGGGTGTACTTCGTAAAAGTGATTAAATTACTCGAAAAATGCTATGGCAGTAAAATTTTCGCCGCTTTTCTGTCGCCTATCGTCTGTGCGCGGTATAAAATGGTTGAAAAATATCAAAAAAGGTTACAGCAAAGCGAAAAAAACGGAAAAAAGTTGTTAAAAATACAACTTTAGTGTTAAAAACGGCTGTTTTCGAGGGTTGTTTTGAACTTAATTTTGGAAATATATATAGCTTGACAGCTTCTCTCTTTTAAGATAAGAGAGAGCCCGATTTTAAAGAAAGAGGATATGAAAAGGGTAATTGCTTTATTATTAATTCTTTGTGCTGGCTGTGCGCAGCGCACCGATAATTTAGTATCGGATCAAGATTTGGCGTTAGACTTTGAGTTTGACGAATTTTGCGATAAAGTCGGCCAAATAGACAATCGCAGTGCGTCGACCTACTCTCCTACCGATCCGGCGGGCAGTGAGGATCGCGTGAGGGACATCACGTACTATATCTTTGATTCCAAGGGTATTTGCGTGTCGCGTCAGTTCGACGACGAGTTTGTGGGCAGTAGTAAAATCAGCCTCACCGGGAAGGATGCTTTCACGGTGTACGCTATTGTCAACTGTCGTGACATTGTGGAGTTTCCGTCGGCTGATGTTATGACGGTGTCTCAGTTGGAGAATATGACTATTCCCCATCAGGAGACGTACGACTATCTGCCGTTCACGGGCAAGGTCACCATCGATTTGGTTTCCGACCCGTCAGTGAAGACGGTCAAAATAAAGCTGACCCGTGTCAACAGCGCCATCCGCGTTGTCAACGACAGCGAAGACCGCATAGATATTACCGGCACCTCCATCAGCAACCTGCCCTCGGAGGGCTATCTGTTCAAGGAGGGTGTCCCGTCGGGCGTGGAGTATAGCGCCACGGGCAAGCCATCCAATGCGGACGGCGATATATTCTCTTTCTATATCCCGCAGTCGCAGATGGAGAAGCTCTCTTTCGACATAGAGGCTGTCACTTTAGATGAAAATAAGGAGGTTAACATATCGTCACCCATAAAATTCACTGAGGAGCTCTCTACCGGCGACCGTGCCACGGCTATGGTCGGCTACTTGGAGAGCGGTAACCTCAAAATCGGCACTCCTGACAACTGGGG
>CAMWRR010000032.1 GCA_947176715.1 uncultured Rikenellaceae bacterium
CCCGCACCTTCCCCATAGAGGTGCGCATCGACAATGCCGCCGAGGCGGTACGTCCCGGCATGTTCGCCCGCGTAAGCCTCACGCACGAGACGGCCGACCGAGTGGTCATACCCGACAGGGCCGTGGTGAAACAGACCGGCTCCGGCGACAAGTATGTCTATATAGTCCGCGACGGTAAGGCGGAGTTCGTGAAGGTGGAGCTGGGCCGTCGCATGGATACGCTCTACGAGGTGCTCTCCGGAGTGGAGGAGGGCGACACGGTGGTGGTTACAGGCCAGACGCGTCTGAACGACGGCATGGAGGTGGAAATTATCAAATAGAGATAGTATGAGCTTATATAAATCAGCCGTCGGCAGACCCGTCACCACCATGCTCGTCTTTGTGGCGGTGGCTATTCTCGGTCTCTTCTCGTGGAGCCGTCTGCCTGTGGACCTGTTGCCCGAGATAGAGACCAACGCCATTATGGTGATGACCACCTATCGTGGTGCCAGCGCCGCCGACATAGAGACGAATGTGACCCGTCCGTTGGAGAATATCCTCAACGGCGTGAGCGACCTCAAACACGTATCGTCCTCGTCCAAGGAGAACATCTCCATAATAACACTCGAATTCGAGTACGGCATAGACATAGACGTGGCCACCAACGACGTGCGCGACAAGCTCGACATGGTCGTATCGGCCCTGCCCGACGAGGCCGACACCCCCATAATCTTCAAGTTCGGCACCGACGACATACCCATCATGCTCCTCTCGGTATCGGCCAAGGAGAGTATGGCGGGGCTCTACAAGATACTCGACGACAACGTAGCCACCCCGCTTGCACGTGTCAAGGGCGTGGGTACCGTCTCCATATCGGGCATACCCGAACGCGAGATACAGGTCTATTGCGACCCCCTCAAGCTCGAAGCCTACGGTCTCACCATAGAGGGTATAGCGCAGGTGATAGCGGCCGAGAACCGCAACGTGCCCGCCGGCAGCTTCGACATAGGCTCCGAGAGCTATTCGTTGCGCGTGCAGAAGGAGTTCACGGCGGCCGATGAGATGCTCGGTCTCGTGGTAGGCTCCGCCGACGGTGCGCCGGTGTATCTGCGCGACGTGGCCACCGTGACCGATACCCGCGAGGAGCGCGCGCAGGAGGTCTACACCAATCGCGAGGTGGGTGGCATGATAATGATACAGAAGCAGTCCGGCGCCAACTCCGTGGAGATAGCCCGCAAGGTGGAGGAGATGTTGCCCAAGATAGAGAAGAACCTCCCATCCGACATAAAGATAGGCACCATAGTCAACACCTCCGACAACATACTCAACACTATCGATTCGCTCACCGAGACCATCTCCATAACCTTTGCGGTGGTGATGCTGGTGGTGTTCGTCTTCCTCGGCAGATGGAGAGCCACGTTCGTGGTGGTGCTCACAATACCCATATCGTTGCTCTCGGCGCTCATATACCTGCTCGTGTCGGGCAATACGCTCAATATCATATCTATGAGCGCCCTCTCGATAGCCATAGGCATGGTCGTCGACAACGCCATAGTGGTGCTCGAGAACATCACCACCCACATAGAGCGCGGCAGTCGTCCCAAGCAGGCGGCGGTGTTCGCCACCAACGAGGTGGCCATATCGGTGATAGCCTCCACCCTTACCACGGTGGCGGTGTTCCTGCCCCTCACGATGATAACCGGTATGGCCGGCATCCTCTTCAAGCAGCTGGGCTGGATGGTGACTATAATACTCACCGTCTCCACCGTAGCCGCCATTACCCTCACCCCTATGCTCTGCTCGCAAATGCTCCGTCTCGACGCCAAAAGCAGCCGTCTGCACCGCATTATATTCACCCCCATAGAGCGCGCTTTGGATGCCCTGAACAACGGTTACGCCCGTCTGCTCGGATGGGGCTACCGCCACAGGGCCGTGGTGGTGACAGGGGCCGTAGTCCTCTTCTTAGGCGTGGTTATGGGCGTGGGGCGTATGCTTAAGACCGAGTATTTCCCCACACAGGACAACGCACGCATCAGTATCACCGTCAAGCTCCCGGCCGGAACGCGTCAGGAGATAACGCGCGATCTGGCCCTCCGTATCAACGACACCCTCACGGCCCACTATCCCGAGATAAAGGTCATCAACTTCTCCGAGGGTCAGGCCGACACCGATAACGCCCTCTCGTCCATGCAGGACAACGGCACCTACCTCATATCGTTCAACATATCGCTCGTGAGCGTGGAGGAGCGCGACCGCGGCCTCACCGTGATAGGCGACCTCATGCGAAAGGATCTCGACAAATTCCCCGAGATACGCACCTATCAGGTTGTGGAGGGCGGAATGTCGGGCGGCACCGGCGGACAGTCGGTCGTCGACATAGAGATATACGGCTACGACCTGGCATCCACCGACAGGCTGGCCGCCGACGTGGCCGCCCGCATGTCGCAGGTGGAGGGTTGTACGCAGGTCAACATCAGCCGCGACGAGTACGCCCCCGAATATCAGGTCGACTTCGACCGCGAGAAGCTGGCCCGCAGCGGTCTCAACGTCAGCACGGCGGCAAGCTATCTGCGTAACCGCATCAACGGCTCGGTGGCATCGTACTACCGCGAGGACGGCGACGAATACGACATACGCGTACGTTATGCCCGCCGGTTCCGCGAGTCGGTGGAGGACATAGAGAACATAACCATATACAACGGCCGCGGCGACGGCATCAAGGTCAAAGACCTCGGCCGCGTGGTGGAGACATTCACCCCGCCCACCATAGAGCGTAAAGACCGCGAGCGTATCATCACCGTATCGTGCGTGGTGGGCCACGACGCGGCAATGAGCGACATACTCGCCGAGGCCGGGAAGGTGATGGAGCAGGTGGAGATACCCTCCGGAGTGACATGGCAGTTCGGCGGCACGTTCGAGGACCAGCAGGAGACATTCGCCGACCTGTTCACCCTCATGGCGCTTATCGTAATATTGGTGTTCATAATAATGGCGGCGCAGTTCGAGTCGTTCACCTATCCGTTCGTCATCATGTTCTCCATACCGTTCGCGCTGGTGGGCGTCATACTGGGGCTGGTGGCCACCGGTACGCCTATGGGTGTCATGGCCCTGCTCGGCATACTCATGCTCGTGGGTATAGTGGTCAACAACGGTATTGTGCTCGTAGACTACACCAACTTGTGCCGCGAGCGAGGCATGGGCGTGAGGGAGGCGGTGGTGACGGCCGGCCGGTCGCGTCTGCGTCCAGTGCTCATGACCACTCTCACCACCGTGATAGGTATGATACCCCTCGCCATAGACAAGGGCGAAGGCTCCGAGATGTGGCGTTCGATGGGCCTTACGGTGGCGTGCGGACTCTCTTTCTCCACCTTGGTGACGCTCGTGCTCGTACCCATTCTTTACAGCCTAATGGCCGACTTCGGCGAGAGGAGAAAGGCGCGTCGGGCCGAACGTGCCGCACGAAAGGCGTTGTCGGTATAATCTTCACCTAATTTTACGAAACGATGAAAGCCATATTCATATCATTCAATCAGGCGTTATACGACCAGATTATCGACCTTATGGACGAGCTGGGCATACGCGGCTTCACATGCTGGGAGACGGTCACAGGCCGCGGCTCCTCCACCGGAGAACCCCACTACGGCACCCACGCATGGCCTACGCTCAACTCGGCCATACTCACTTTCGTGGACGAGACGGTGGCCCCGCTATTTCTCGACAGACTCAAACAGATGGACGAAGCCTCGCAGATGCAAGGGCTGAAAGCCTTCTGCTGGGGTGGGGTCACGGACCCCTTTTGAATCAACTTTATATGTCGGTTAATCTGCGATATGGGGGTGAAAACGGCATCTGCATATTGCAGAGTCTCTCTACGTCCTCGTGAACGACTCCGAGCATATTGGTTAGATACACCCTGCCGATAGGCTACGAAGAGCTGTGGGAGAATCGATAATTTGTCAGAGCTGAGGCCGGACGCATTCAATATCCGGCCTTTTTAGTATATTTGCTATAAATAAAACAGTAATGAAAATATCGGTTAAAATAGTTGTATCGGCGTTTGCTCTGTCGGCGCTTGCAATGTCGTGCGGCACGACCCAGACGGATGAGGTCAAAAACTACGACCTAAATTCGTTCGACGTGATAGACTTTTCGGCCACCGAGCCGGAGAGGGTGTCGCCGAATGAGATGACAATGGGTATGCCGTACGGCATGTGCATGGTCTCCGACTCCATTATGGCATTGAAGGATCCGCGTGCCGGCCAGATGCAGCTGTGGCTTCTTAATGTCAATAGCGGCAAGTTCGCACAGTGTCTTTATAACGGCAGCGGGCCCAAAGAGTGTCTCGGGGTCACTAATATATGGGCCGATGGAGGCTATCTTTTTGCAGGGGGGTATCATGACTATAAGATTATGAAGATAGCCGTAGACCCCGATTCGCTGACGACCGACATAGAGTGCATAGCGGAGATGCCGGAGTTCTTTCTAAAGGCAGTCACATTATCGGACAGTTGTCTGCTTTACGCTCCATCGATGGTTTTCGATGCACGTTTCTTACTGGCTCGCATGGACGGGACCGTTACGGATACGATAAGGGAATTTTATATAATGGATAGGCTTCCAGAGGGATTAAGACCCCAAAACTCCATGGCTCAGATGCAGATGACCTTATCCCCCGACAAACGGCACCTTGTATCGTCTAACATGGCTTGGCCCGTCACCGAGATATATACCGTGCCGTTAAACAAGACGATAGTTATGGAAGGGCCGGTGAAGACCGATAGCAAGGTCAAGGTTGTTAATGACAATATGGGAACGTCATATGTTGTATCCCCGGTTGGTCTATGTTTTTCGGTCTTTCCGCAAGCAACGACGGTTTCGCGTTGGGGTTTGTGGGAAGAGAGCTTAAAAATATGGAGGATTATAGCAAAGGTCCCGAATCGTTACTTCTTTTTGACTGGGATGGCAACCCCACCAAAAAGATAGACTTCGGCAGAGAGATTGTCGATTTCACGATAGACTTCAAATCCATGACCATCTATGCCCTTGTGAACGACCCCGAGCCGATGGTGGTTAAATACGCTCTGCCGGTAGGTTACGAAGAGCTTTGGGAGAACTAAGGCTTTGAGTCCATAGCTTTAATGGCGAATGCAGAGGCCGACCGCATCTATGGTCGGCCTTTTTTATTATATTTGTGAAATTATAAAAATAGCAATGAAAATATCGTCTGAAATATTCGCATCGGTACTTTGCGTGTCAATGCTTTTTCTGTCGGGTTGCGGCACGACCCAGACGGATGAGGTCAAAAGCTACGACCTAAACTCATTCGACGTGATAGACTTTTCGGCCACCGAGCCGGAGAGGGTGTCGCCGCAGGATATGATTATAGGAAATGCCTACGATATGTGTATGGTCTCGGATTCCATTTTGGCGTTTCAGAGCATACGTTCTAAGATGCAACTGTGGCTTCTCAATGTCAATAGCGGTGAGTTTGCGCAGTGTCTGTATTATGGCAACGGACCCAAAGAGTGCTTAGGGATTACCAATATATGGAAAAATAACGGCTCCCTCTTTGTCGCAGGATTTCAAGATCATAAGATACTTAAAATTGACATTAATCCTGATTCGCTCACTACCGATATAGAGTACATAACGGAATTGTCGGAATATCTCTTAAAGGTAATCCAGTTATCGGACAGCACATTGTTATATGCGCCGATATCTTCTCCCGATGTCCGCTACCTGATTGCTCGCAAAGACGGTATCGTGACGGACACTGTAGGTGAGTTCTATTTGAGAGATAGGGTAGATGACGGAATAATGCTCCAAAATTCCATGTTTCAGATGCAAATAGCGTTGTCTCCTGACAAACTGCACATGGTTTCGTCAAATCTAAGCTGGCCCATGATAGAGATATATACCGTTCCGTTCGACAGAACCATAATTCTGAACGGCCCTGTAAATACCTACAGTAAAATCAAAGAGAAGGTATATGACACGGGAGTCATAACACACACTCAAGTACCGGGTTTGAATATGTTTCGTGGCCTTGCCACATGCAACGACGGTTTCGCTTTAGGTCTTATAGGAATAGAACTTAAAACAGACGAGGATTACGGTAAAGATCCCGAATCTATCCTCCTGTTCGATTGGGATGGCAACCCCACCAAAAAGATAGACTTCGGCAGAGAGATAGTCGACTTTACGATAGACTTCAAATCCATGACCATCTATGCCCTTGTTAACGACCCCGAACCTATGGTGGTGAAATACACCCTGCCCGTAAGCTACGGTGAGCTATGGGAGAACTGATGATTTGTCGGAACAGAGGCCGGACGCACTCAATGTCCGGCCTTTTTAGTATATTTGCATAAAAACAAGACAGTAATGAAAATATCGGTTAAAATAGTTGCATCGGCGTTTGCTCTGTCGGCGCTTGCAATGTCTGGTTGCGGCACGACCCCGACGGAAGAGGTCAGAAACTTCGATTTCACTTCATTCAATGTGATAGACCTCTCGACCGTAGAGCCTCAGAGGGTGTCGCCGCAGGAGATGATAATCGGCATATCGAATAATATCTGTATGGTCTCCGACTCCATTATGGCAATCGAGGATTCCAATGCCAGCGATATGCAGCTATGGCTTCTCAATGTCAATAGCGGGAAGTTCGCGCAGTGTCTTTATAAGGGCAACGGGCCTAAAGAGTGTCTCGGAACCACCAATATTTGGGTCGATAACGGGTATCTGTTCGCAGGAGGGTTTCACGACCACAAGATTATGAGGATAGCCGTAGATCCCGACTCGCTCACTACCGACATAGAGTGCTTAGCCGAGCTACCGGAATATTTCATAAAAGCGATAACGCTGTCGGATAGCACCCTGCTCTATTCGCCGTCGACTGTTCCCGACGTCCGCTATCTGTCCGTCAGTCTGGACGGCACCGTAACGGACACTGTAGGCGAGTTCCTTCTGACAGACAGGCTCGAAGAGGGGATAAGGCCCGAAAACCACATGTTCCAGACAGAGATAGCCCTCTCTCCGGACGAACGTCACATGGTTGCCTCCGGCACATTCTGGCCCATGATAGAGATATATAGCGTGCCGTTCGACAAGACCATAGTTCTTAACGGCCCGATAGAGATAGACAGTAAGATAGAGAAAACCCAATACGGAGCGTTTCAGACACCTCTTTGGCTTATTTTACGTAATCTTAACGTATGCGACGACGGTTTTGCAGTGAGATTCATGGGCATAAAACCCTATGTCGACGATAGCTTTAACGAGGACGAGTCGTTGCTGTTCTTCGACTGGGAGGGCAACCCGACCAAGAGGTTCAAATTAGGCAGAAAGATAACCGCCTTTACGGTAGACTTCAAGTCCATGACCCTCTACGTACTTATGGACGACCCCGAGCCTATGGTGGTTAAATACGCCTTGCCGGTAAGCTATGACGAGCTTTGGGAGAGATGATAATATCTAATAGCGAAGACAGAGTCCGACTGCAGATGCGGTCGGACTCTGTCTTATGCAGCCGGTAAAATACATCCTTAAGTAAAAACATATAAAGCCCGTTTCCTGTTTCCCCTAATATTTAAACGACTTTTCAAAAAGCATTTAAATTTTATAAAGACTCCTCCATAGCACCGGTCCCTTCGTTCTCGTAGCCTTCGTCGGTAAGGAGGTTTTGTCCGTCGGCTGCTGTGGTGGCCAAGGTGTCGCATCTTTCGTTGAGGGGTACGGAGGCATGTCCTTTTACCCATACGTATGTGGGGGCGAACTTTTTGTGCAGAGGCAGATAACGCATCCACAGATCTCTGTTCTTCTTGTCCTTGAACCCTTTGCGCACCCAACCGAACACCCATCCCTTTGTAATGGAGTCGATGACGTATTTGGAATCGGAATATACCGTTATATCTGCATCGGCTACCTTCAACGCCTCCAAAGCGGTTATCACGGCCAACAGCTCCATACGGTTGTTAGTGGTGAGACGATAGCCCGCCGACAGCTCCTTATAGTATGGTCCCGACTGCAATACCGCGCCATATCCTCCCGGACCGGGATTCCCGCGCGACGAACCGTCGGTATATATCGTTATCTTGGTTTTCATACCGCAAAGGTAATATATTTATCCCCAACCCCTCCCGCACCGCATCGATCCACATAACGTGCCCGCCTGACCGCAATCGGCCTCGCCTTGCGTCACGCCTATTAAAAGGGGCTGTGCCCCCTCGTTTTTGGGTACTTTTGTCGAGTGACAAAAGTACCTCCCCGAAGGGCCGCCGGAGGCACTCATAAGCCTGCAACGATAGAGCGGGAGTAAAAAAAGAGCCTTGGTTTCATTTTGAACCAAGGCTCTTTTTTTACTCCCACTCTATCGTTGCAGGCGGCTTAGAGCTTATGTCGTAGACTACGCGGTTGATGCCGCGCACCTTGTTGATTATCTCGTTGGAAACTTTTGCAAGGAAATCATAGGGTAGGTGCGCCCAGTCGGCGGTCATTCCGTCGGTGGATGTTACGGCCCGGAGGGCTACGCAACTCTCGTAGGTCCTCTCGTCGCCCATGACGCCTACGCTCTGTACCGGCAACAGCATTACGCCTGCCTGCCATACTTTGTCGTAGAGGTCGTTGTCGCGGAGTCCCTTCATGAATATGTGGTCGGCCTCCTGGAGTACGGCTACCTTTTCGGCGGTCACCTCGCCCAGTATGCGTATGCCTAGGCCGGGACCGGGGAAGGGGTGACGGTCGATCATGAACGACGGCATATTGAGCTGACGGCCTATGCGACGCACCTCGTCCTTGAAGAGCAGACGGAGAGGCTCCACAATCTTGAGATTCATCTTCTCGGGCAGACCGCCCACGTTGTGGTGCGACTTGATGGTAGCCGCCGGACCCGCCACCGATGCCGACTCCACGACATCCGGATAGATGGTGCCCTGTGCCAGCCAACGGGCATCCTTTATCTTCTGAGCCTCGGCGTCGAACACCTCTATGAAGTCGCGGCCTATGATCTTGCGTTTGGCTTCGGGGTCGGTGACGCCTTTGAGGTCGCGGAGGAACTTGTCGCCGGCCTTGACAGCCACCACGTTGAGTCCCATCTGTTTATAAAGCCCGACCACATCCTCGTACTCGTTCTTGCGGAGCAATCCGGTGTCGACGAATATGCAGGTGAGACGGTCGCCTATGGCGAGGTTGAGAAGCTGTGCGGCCACCGACGAGTCGACACCGCCGGAGAGACCGAGTATCACGCGGTCGTTGCCCAGCTGCTCGCGCAGAGAGGCCACGGTGCTCTCTATGAAAGAGGCAGGGGTCCAGTCGCCCTTGCATCCGCAGATATTCCTGACGAAGTTGGAGAGCAGCCGGCTTCCCTCCACCGAGTGGTACACCTCGGGGTGGAACTGTATGCCCCATGTAGGCTCGCCCTCTATCTGAAAGGCTGCCACGGGAATGTTGTCGGTATTGGCTATTATGCGGTAGTGCGACGGTATGGCGGTGATGGTATCGCCGTGCGACATCCACACCTGACTCTTGTCGCTGAGGCCCGAGAGCAACGGGTTGTCCTTGTCGAGGACATTCATGGCCGCACGCCCGTACTCACGCGAAGCCGACGGCTTGACCTCGCCGCCGAAACGGTAAGAGAGATATTGCGCTCCGTAGCATACCCCGAGAATGGGCAATATGCCTTTAAGCTCCGAGAGATCTATCTGCGGAGCGTCGGAATCGCGCACCGAGAAGGGGCTGCCCGAGAGGATCAGACCCTTTACCGACGAGTCGATAGGAGGAATCTTGTGAAACGGATGTATCTCGCAATAGACGTTCTGCTCGCGCACGCGACGCGCTATAAGTTGCGTGTACTGAGACCCGAAATCGAGAATGATTATCTTTTCCTGCATATACCGAAGTGAAAGTTTGAGTGACAAATGTACTAAATTAATCTCGAATTTAGGTGCCTTTTCTGTTTTTGTCCGCTCGGCACCACGAGTATGACACCGTTTTTTATACGATATGACAGATAAATTTGGCGGATAAAAATATTTGTTCTACTTTTGTTCCGCAAAAGGGAGCATAGCTCAGTTGGTTTAGAGCATCTGCCTTACAAGCAGAGGGTCGGGGGTTCGACTCCCTCTGCTCCCACAGCAAAGAGAGGAATCGTGAAAACGGTTCCTCTCTTTTTCGTTACGGGGTGGCATAATCATTGCAAAACAGAGGCAGGACCATATAAAATTTCATAAAATATTCATGCAATGAAAAATTACATCTTCGTCGCCCTTGCGGCTCTGTCTCTACTGTCGTGCTCCAAGAACAAGGAGGATTTCGGCAAGGACTTCTCAAACGTCATCGCATCTATCGACCGTACCTCGTCGGACGGCAGCACGCTCAAAACCGTGTTCGAGTACGACGCACAGGGTCGCATAACATCCGTCACGCAATCGTACGTCCAAAACGGCACCACGGGTAGCGAGACATTCACATACGCATACGAGGGGCGGACCATAACACGCACCGCAGGCTCCACCGTAACCAAAGCCGTCACCGACCCCGACGGCCGCATAGTATCTATAACGACCGCACTGCCCGGCGTGACCGTGACAGACGAGTTCAGTTACGATGTCAGCGGTCGCATAACCGGACAGAAAGGCGGTACGGAGGTGTCGGTGTCTTGGGACGACCGTAACATACTGTCGGAGTCAATGTCGTTGCCCGGTGGCGTGGGAACGCAGAGCAACAGTTACACATACGGCTCGCAAATCAACAACTGCGACATAGACATGGTGACGATTCTGGGCAAAGGACTCCTGTCGACAAACGGATGGCTCGGATTTAATTTCGGTAACGTGAGCCGCAACGTGCCCGTAAGAATCACCGACAGTATAGGCGACAAAACATACGATTACACCGCCGACCATAACGGCCGAATAGAGTCCGTTACGGAATACAACGGCTCTGCGGTGGAGAACAAATATGTGATAAGCTATAAGCAATAGTGGCTCCTGCCACCGGCGGGTTGTGGCTTTGGGGATTGTGCTTCCGAGGTGTTGGGCCTTTGGTGTGTTGTACTGCCGGTGTGTGGTGCCTCCGGCGGCCCTTCGGGGAGTTACTTTTGTCACTCGACAAAAGTAACCAAAAACGAGGGGGCACAGCCCCTTTTGAGAGGCGGGATATGAGGTGAAGCCGATTGGATGAAATGAAGCAATTCACGTGCATCTTGCGGCGTGGGACAGGTTTTGGCGGCCGTTGTTGTTTTTGCGGAGAGGGGTGATCCAATATATTCCGCTTTATTCCGTCCGTGCGTCAGCGAGGATGTCAAACACAACTCGCCTTATCCGGTCCGAGGCACGAGGAGCGTAGGCCTTTCCGCTTGGCGGACTCGTAGCGGAGCGTAAAGGCCGAGCGGGCCGCACCTCGCGGTGGGCAGAAAACTCCCCCGCCGGAGGCCCGCAAGTGAGAGTAACGAAACTATAAGCCTTATTAACAAAAGGTAC
>CAMWRR010000033.1 GCA_947176715.1 uncultured Rikenellaceae bacterium
GTCACCGACCTATAAAATCCCTAAAGCGGCACGAAGGGCCGCAACCAGCGAGAATCCACAAGCCCCCGCAGTCTCCGGCCATCTGTGACACATAATAAAGACAAGCCTCTGTATTTAAAAGACAATCTATTGCCTTTTAGTTATATACAATATCTAAATCTTTCCTGAACAGTAATAAAATTTAACAATACAGCTCCTACTTCCCCTTCCTCAGAAATTCCTATTGTCATAGGCTTTCTTCAGCTGTCCGAGGGCCTTTTCGAGCGTCGCGCGCGGACACCCCACATTCATACGCATGTATAGCTCGCCCTGAGTACCGTAATCGAGACCTGAATTAAGACCTAACCGAGCCTCATTGATGAAGAAATCGACGAGAGCTTCGTGCGTCAGGTCGAGTTCGCGGCAATCGAGCCAGAGCAGGAATGTGGCTTCGGGTTCGGTGCATTTTATGCGTGGCATCTGCTCCGAGAGCGTTTTTCTGACGTAGTCGACGTTGCCCTCTATGTATCGGCGCAATGTGTCGAGCCATTCGTCGCCGTTGTTGTAGGCGGCTCTCAGGGCCACCGCTCCGAATATGTTGCCTTGTCCCACATGGTTGCGTACTCCGTGTTCCGTGTAGGCGCGGTGTATCTTGTCGTCGGGTATGACGGCTACGGCTGTGGATAGCCCTGCCGTATTGAATGTCTTGCTGGGGGCCACGAACGTGCACGTTATGCGGGCCAGCTCTTCGGACAGGGAGGCTATGTGTATGTGTTTGTGTCCTTTGATGGTAAGGTCGGAGTGTATCTCGTCCGATACTATATATACGCCGTGTTTAAGACACAGTTCGCCTATTTTGGTAAGCTCTTCGACTGTAAATACCCTGCCTGTAGGGTTGTGCGGGTTGCAAAGTATGAACACTTTGACTTCGCTGAGCTTTTTATCGAGATCGTCGAAGTCGATACACCAACTGTCGCCGACCAACTTCAACGGATTGGTTATCACCCTCCTGCCGAGTGCCTCTGCCACCTGTGCGAACGGAGGGTAGACCGGCGGCTGTATCAACACGCCGTCGCCCGGACGCGAGAGGATGGAGATGCCGTAAGATATGCCGCATATCACACCGGGGGAGAAGTCGAGCCATTCGCTCTTGACCTCCCAGCCGTTGCGTCTCCAGAGCCAACTGCGGATGGCATCGTTGTAATAGCTGCACCGGAAAGAGTACCCGAGCACGGGATGGGCGGCGCGTTCGCGTATGGCATCCATTATGAAACCGGGGGTGCGGAAGTCGGTGTCGGCTACCCATAAGGGTATTATGTCGTTGCGTCCGAAGACGTTGGCGATGTTGTCGTGCTTTTCGCAGTTGCTTCCTCTGCGGTCGATAGGTTCGTCGAAATCGTATCTCATGATTTTATCGTTTTGTTCTCAAAACATTGTAAAGATACCTTTTTCGCGACAATAAATTTCATAGTGACCGAAAAAAAGGTACCTTTGCACCGGAAAAACTTTAAAAACTAAAAAGATGAATAGAGGTCCCATATCTCAATTTATCACCCACCACTACCGCCACTTCAACGCGGCTACATTGGTGGATGCGGCTGTCGCATACGACAAACACCTCTCTGAGGGCGGCAAGATGATGATAACCATGGGCGGCGCCATGAGTACCGCCGAGCTGGGCATATCGCTGGCCGAAATGATTCGTCAGGACAAGGTACAGATCATCTGTTGCACCGGTGCCAACCTCGAAGAGGACCTTATGAACCTTGTGGCCCACTCGCACTATAAACGCGTTCCCCACTACCGCGACCTTACCCCGGAACAGGAGCGCGAGCTTTTGGATAACCACATGAACCGTGTCACCGACACATGTATCCCCGAGGAGGAGGCCTTCCGTCGTCTGCAGGGACACATCTCGAAGATATGGAAAGATGCCGACGCCAAAGGCGAACGCTATCTTCCCTATGAGTTCATGTACCAGCTCATACGTAGCGGCGAGCTCGAACAGTACTACGAGATTGACCCCAAGAACAGCTGGATGCTGGCCGCGTGCGAAAAGAACATCCCCATCATAGTCCCCGGATGGGAAGACAGCACGATGGGTAACATCTTCACCTCTTACGTCATAAAGGGCGAGCTCAAAGCCTCTACCGTCAAAGGCGGCATAGAGACCATGATATTCCTCACAGAGTGGTATCGCGCAAACTCGGGCGGCAAGGGCGTAGGCTTTTTCCAGATAGGCGGCGGCATATCGGGCGACTTCCCAATATGCGTGGTGCCCATGATGTATCAGGACCTCGAATGGGAGGGCGTACCTTTCTGGGCATACTTCTGCCAGATATCCGACTCTACCACCTCTTACGGCTCATACTCAGGTGCCGTGCCCAACGAGAAGATAACATGGGGCAAGCTCGACGTAGACACCCCCAAGTTCATCATCGAATCGGACGCAACCATAGTGGCTCCGCTCGTATTCGCCTATATTCTCGGCTGGTAACACACCTCGCGGTGGGCAGAAATTCTCCTTTTTCAGTTAAGCCGGGGAGATTTTGGTGGGCACTTCATATTTTTTGTTACGGCGCATAGTTATATAAGACAAAAACTATGGCAAGCCGCAAGATGAATATGAAGTGCTCACTCTTATTTTCTCGGTGTCACTGAAGATGCAGGTTTAAAAAGGGGCTGTGCCCCCTCGTTTTTGCTTACTTTTGTCGAGTGACAAAAGTAAGTCCGGCTGAAGGCCCCCGCCGGGAGGCTCTCCACGAAGTGGCCGCCGGAGGCACACTCCCCATCTCTTACGCCAAATAGCTCGTATAAAAAAACGGCCTTCCGATTTTTTCATCGGAAGGCCGTTTTTTTTATAACGAGCTATTTGGCGTAAGAGATGGAACGAGTTTCACGTATGACGGTGATTTTGACCTGACCGGGGTAGGTCATCTCGTCCTGTATCTTTTTGGCTATGTCGTGTGAGAGTATGTCGGCTTCTGCGTCGCTGAGCTTCTCGCTGCCTACTATCACCCTCAGTTCGCGACCGGCCTGTATGGCATAGGTTTTAAGCACGCCGGGGTACGATAGCGCGAGCTCCTCCATCTCCTTTAGACGTTTGATGTAGCTCTCGACAACCTCGCGACGGGCACCGGGACGGGCACCCGATATGGCGTCGCACACCTGCACGATGGGCGCTATCAGCGAGGTCATCTCCACCTCGTCGTGGTGAGCGCCTATGGCGTTGCATATCTCGGGCTTCTCCTTGTACTTCTCGGCGAACTTCATACCTATTATTGCGTGCGGCAATTCGGGTTCGTCGTCGGGCACCTTACCTATATCGTGCAACAGACCGGCACGGCGGGCCAGCTTGGGGTTGAGCCCCAGCTCGGCGGCCATTACACCGCAGAGGTTCGCCACCTCGCGAGAGTGTTGCAATAGGTTCTGACCGTAAGACGAACGGTACTTCATCTTACCGATGAGACGTATCAGCTCGGGATGGAGGGCGTGTATTCCGAGGTCGATGGCGGTACGTTTACCTACCTCCACTATCTCCTCCTCTATCTGTTTGCGCACCTTGGCTACCACCTCCTCTATGCGGGCAGGGTGTATGCGGCCGTCGGTAACCAACTGGTGGAGAGCCAGACGGGCTATCTCGCGACGAACGGGGTCGAACGCCGAGAGAATGATAGCTTCGGGGGTGTCGTCCACCACTATCTCTACGCCGGTAGCCGCCTCGAGAGCACGTATGTTACGCCCCTCGCGACCGATGATACGACCCTTGACCTCGTCGGAGTCGATGTTGAATACGGTTACCGAGTTCTCTATGGCCGTCTCGGTGGCTACTCGCTGTATAGTATTGATTACGATGCGTTTGGCCTCTTTGTTGGCGGTCATCTTGGCATCGTCTATGATGTCGTTTATGTAGGTGGTGGCCTCGCTCTGCGCCTCCGATTTCATCATGTCGATGAGTATGTTCTTGGCCTCCTCCGAGGTCATGTTGCTGACCTGCTCCAGACGCTGTATCTGCTCTTTCTGCAGCTTGTCGAACTCCTCGCGGCGTTTCTCTATGGCCTCGCTCTGAAGCTCGAACTTGCGTTTGGCATTCTGCGTCTCCTCTGTGGCGCGTGCCAGCTGCTCCTCTTTCTTCTGCAGCCCCGCCTCCTGTTGCTTGATGCGCTGTTCGGCCTGCGAGAGCTTGTTGTTGCGCTCGTTGACGAGCTTATCGTGTTCGGCCTTGAGCTGAATGAACCGCTCTTTGGCTTGCAGTATCTTCTCTTTCTTTATCATCTCCCCCTCGTTCTCGGCCTCTTTGAGCATCTGCTCGCGACGGCGTTTCAACGTCTTTGTGGTTATGAGGGTGGAGAGGAAAGCGGCCGCGGCCGCCGCAACGATTGCTATTATCACTACTATCGTGACAGTCGATGTCTCCATTGTTTTATGTTATTATTAGCTTTAAGAGGCTGTGCCTCCGGTTATTAAAATGTTGTGTCGTATAATAAAAAACCCACATGGACTTGATTGTTGACGAAAACTTCAAAAAGGTATGGTTTGAGCTTCCGTTCTATCTCAAACGTCCAACGTCCACTAAGCGATAGTGAAACCTCCTTGCGAAGGTTAAGGCCTGTTTTCGATAAACCGAGTTTTGACTCGAAAATGTTTTAATTGTTAAGTTTCGCAAACTAAAGATCCATGCGGGATGAGTATCTTTCCGTATAAAAAGAGCGTCGTTTCAAGCCTATTTCCGTACCGTGGCGGCTGTTGCCTAACCCCGGCTTGCCGGAAAAAGCCGATATGTTTCGGAGCGGTGGTCCCCCGATGGCGATATTGTTATTCCGCCGCCTCGTCGAGAGCCTCGTCTATCTGTCTGGATAGCTCGTCGAGCTTACCTTCGAGTGTCTTGTCCTCTTCGGACCTCGTCTCCAACTCTATGTTTTTAATCGACATCTCCAAAGCGAGCAAGGCGTAACAGTCTATCGGCTCCAGACCTTGTCGGGTAAGATAGGTGGCGTATTTCTCCGTCACCATCTTGGCCGCCTTTCTGATGTTGTACTCCTCGGTGGGGTTATCCCTGTTCACCGACATGGAATACTCCCTGTCACCCACCCTGAACCTTATTTTCAACTTGCTGTCATCGCTCATAGGGCAGGATTATATCGCTTTATTCGACATCGACCGTATCCGTTGTCAGAGCGAGGAGCGCGTCGATCTCCCGCAAGATCCTGTTGACCTTTCTGCGTGCGGGTGCCGTCCCCTTTTCACTGAGTATCAGCCCTCCCGCCAACTCAAGCGCCGATGTGCGCTCTTTGAGCTCCGCAATTCTTCTCTCCTGCTCTTTTCTTTCGTTAAGGAACCGCTCCCTCTCGATCGCATACCGCTTATTGTCGGCTCTGAGCCTGCGATTAAGCTCTATAAGGCGAGCCACCTTTCTGGCTAACTGTTCGACCTTCATGCTTTCGTCAGGTTGCTATTCCGTTTACAAAGTTAACACATTTGGCGTGATTACGAAATTTTTTCACGCTTTTTTTCGGCTATACCACGCTTGCGTAGAGGTCGAACATATCCACCGTGTCGATACGGACGTCGTAGAAACCGCCTATGACAAGCTCCCCGTCGTGGCTTATGAGCACCTCCTGATCCACCTCTGGGGAGTCGTATTGCGTGCGTCCCACGTAGAGGTCGCCCTCGCGACGGTCTACGATAACACGCCGTACGGTGCCGAGCAGACGGCGGTTGTTATCGAGACTTATCTCCTCCTGTATCGACATTATGCGCTCCCTGCGACGCTCCTTTAAGCGCGAGGGGACATCGTCCTTAAGGTTCTCGGCCGAATAGGTCCCCTCCTCCTCGGAGTAGGTGAAGACCCCCAGACGCTCGAAGCGCACCGTGCGTACAAACTCCTCCAGCTCCTTGAAGTCGGCCTCCGTCTCGCCGGGGTAACCGACTATAAGCGTGGTGCGCAACGCGATATCGGGCACCGAGCGTCGCAGCTTCTCTATCAACGCCAACGTCCCGGCCTTGGTTATGCCTCGGCGCATCGACGACAGCATGTTGTCGGATATGTGCTGGAACGGTATGTCCAGATACTTGCATATCTTTGGCTCGTTAGCCATGGCCTCTATCACGTCGTCGGGGAAGCGGGTGGGGTAGGCGTAGTGCAGACGAACCCACTCGATGCCCTCTATTGCGCACAGACGGTGCAGAAGCTCGCCCAAACGACGCTCGCCGTAGAGGTCCATGCCGTAATAGGTGGTGTCCTGAGCTATCACTATCAACTCTTTGACCCCTTTGGCGGCAAGCTCGTGCGCCTCCTTTAATATATCCTCCATCGGAACGGATACATGCCGCCCCCTTATGAGCGGTATGGCGCAGTAGCCGCACCCCCAGTTGCACCCCTCCGATATCTTCAGATAGGCGTAGTGGGGCGGGGTAGTGAGCCTGCGGGCCGTACCCATGTCGCAAGGCAGACCCGACACCTGCGCTATCACCTCGCGCA
Organism: uncultured Rikenellaceae bacterium; assembly: GCA_947176715.1. Taxonomy (GTDB): domain Bacteria; phylum Bacteroidota; class Bacteroidia; order Bacteroidales; family Rikenellaceae; genus CASDZP01. The sequence goes on from CAMWRR010000033.1 coordinate 6,461, forward strand.
TGTCGTCTACCCCGAAAAAGGCGTCCACCTCGGGAAGCTCGTCGCGCAGGTCGTCCTTGTAGCGTTCCGAGAGACACCCCATCACGTAGAGCCGCTTTATGATGCCCTCGCGTTTGGCGTAGGCCATCCTGAGAATCATCTCCACCGACTCGTCTTTGGCATCGGCCGTGAAACCGCAGGTGTTTATGACGACGGTATCGGCACTGTAAGCGTCGCCGTCGTGCACCACCTTGAAGCCGGCGAGCGACAGATGACCGAGCACCCGCTCCGAATCGACCGTGTTTTTGGAACAGCCTAAGGTTATGATGTTTATAGTCTTGCTCTTGGGAGCGTTATTTGTATCTTCCATTAGAAAAAACGTGATTTTTAGCCTTGGCATCATGACATGCCCTGTCGCATTCCTCTAAACGGAACGGATTAGGCCTGCATCGTATCTATTTGCTGAACAGCGTCTCGACGAACAGTTTGCTGTCGAACTCCTGCAGATGGTCGACCCCCTCGCCCACGCCTATGAAGCGCACGGGCACCGAGAAACGGTCGCTTATGCCTATCACCACGCCGCCTTTGGCCGTGCCGTCGAGCTTGGTGACGGCCAGTGCCGTAACCTTGGTGGCCTCGGTGAACTGACGGGCCTGCTCTATGGCGTTCTGCCCCGTGGAGCCGTCGAGCACCAGCAACACCTCGTGCGGCGCGTCGGGCACCACTTTCGACATTACGTTACGTATCTTGGTAAGCTCGTTCATGAGGCCTATCTTGTTGTGGAGACGTCCCGCCGTGTCTATTATCACCACGTCGGCACCCTGCGCCACGGCCGATTTGAGCGTATCGAACGCCACAGAGGCGGGGTCGGAACCCATAGACTGCTTCACCACAGTGGCTCCGGCACGCTCGCCCCAGATGCAGAGCTGGTCGATGGCCGCGGCACGAAACGTGTCGGCAGCCCCGAGAAAGACCCTCTTGCCTGACGCCGTAAGGCGCGCCGCTATCTTGCCTATCGTAGTGGTCTTGCCCACGCCGTTGACACCCACCACCATAACCACGTAGGGCATGCCGTCTACCTTGCAGTAGCTATCGGTGGCCGGGCCGTCGCCCCTCTCGGAGAGCAACGCCGCTATCTCCGAGCGCAATATGGCGTCCAACTCGCCGGCAGACATATACTTGTCACGGGCCACACGCTCCTCTATGCGCTCTATTATCTTAACCGTGGTGTCGACCCCTACGTCCGAGGTTATCAGCAACTCCTCGAGAGAGTCGAGCACCTCCTCGTCCACTTTCGACTTGCCGGCTATGGCGCGGGAGAGCTTCCCCAATATGGACTCCTTGCTTTTGGCAAGCCCCGCCTCGAGGTCGCGCGCCTCGTCCTGTTTCTGTTTTTCGCTCTTCTTGAATATGGATAACAATCCCATGTTCGTAGTTTTTATGATTTTGCGTCTTTCCGCTAAGACAACGTACCCTGCAAAAATACAAAAAGCGTCTTTCAAAACAAGACGCTTTTTGTATTAAGAGGCAAGGCCCCTTAAAAACACAAACTATTTGCGGTTGAAGAAATCCTTGATCTCCTCGTTGGGCACAACTTCGGTTTTGAACACGTATGCACCGGTCTTCTCAGATTTGACCATCTTGATACATTTGGTTCTGCTCTTGCCCGTACCTGTCTTGAGTGTTGCGACTACTTTCTTTGCCATGACTGATGTTATTTAATCTCTCTGTGAACGGTTACTCTCTTGAGGATGGGGTTGTATTTCTTACGCTCCATTCTGTCGGGAGTGTTCTTTTTGTTCTTGGTGGTGATATACCTCGACATGCCGGGCATACCGCTCTCTTTGTGCTCTGTGCACTCCAAGATTACCTGAACCCTGTTACCTTTTTTTGCCATAACTTTATGTCAAATAAACGATTAATAGATGATTCCGAGCGCGCATGCCTCTCTGAGGGCGGCGTCGAGACCCTTTTTGTTGATAGTGCGGATACCTTTGGCCGAAACCTTCAGGGTGATCCATCTGTTTTCCTCTTCCCAATAGAACTTCTTCACCTTGAGGTTGGGGCTGAAGATCTTCTTGGTCTTTTTGTTCGAGTGAGACACATTGTGACCCACCTGAGCCGTCTTACCGGTGATCTGACAAACTTTCATTTAAAAAAGTTTAATTGATTAAAATTCGCTTGCGAGCCTTACGTGTGCATCGTAACCGCAACGATAACAAGATGTTACATTCATGCAACCGACAATTACACACTTCAACTCGGCGGCAAAGATATGGTATTTATATGACAAAAGCAAGTGTCTGCGCAGTTTCGGTGAGATTTTTCATGGCCGGGGGCAACTTTTTGCGTCCCTCCGCACACAAAGCGTTATATTTTTGCAAGCTCTTGTCCTATATGACGTAAGGTATCTTATAATAAGAGAACGATTTTTTAAGACTACCTAATCTTCACTCCGAACAGTCTTTTTGAAATCAAGCCTTTCTGATCCGTCTTCGCAACATATCCATGACATAGGCCGACGCACGCTCTATATTCACCTCTCGCTCGGAGTTGAACACGCGTACCTCCGCCACCGTGCCCCAAGGGGTCTTGACGGCCATCCACACCGTTCCTACCGGTGTCTGCTCGGTGCCTCCCGACGGGCCGGCAACACCTGTGGTGGCTATGGCGAAATCGCTGCCGGTGAGGGCGGCCACCCCCTCGGCCATAGCGCGTGCCACCTGCTCGCTGACCACGCCGTGTTCCGCAATGACGGTTTGGGGTACGCCCAGCACCCGGGTTTTCATGTCGGCAGTGTAGGCGGTGACACCTCCGAGAAAATAGTCCGACGCCCCGGCCATTGCGGTGAACCGCGAGGCTATGCGTCCCCCCGTGCACGACTCTGCCACCGACAGGGTATGACCGCCGTCGCGCAACATGTCGGCCACGGCGCTCTCTACCGATGTACCCTCGTAGCCTACGATATTTTCGGGGATTATCTTCTCCAACTCACGGAATGCCTTTTCAACGGCCCTCTCGGCCTCCTCTCTGTCGAGGGTATAGGAGCTGAGACGCAGACGCACGCCGTTGGGGTTCGGCAGATAGGCCAGTTTCAGCCCCTCGCGCAATCCGGTCTCCCAGCTCTCTATGGTAGCGGCCAGAACGGATTCGGCAATGCCGGTGGTTATCATGGTTCTGTGATAGACCGCGCCCAAACGGAACATCCCGTCGAGCCTCGGGGCGAGCTGTTCGGCGAAGATGGTCTTCATCTCGTAAGGTACGCCGGGCATGCACGCCATATAGTGCCCCTTGCGCTCGAACATCATACCCGGTGCCGTACCGTTGCGGTTGAAGAGCACGGTACACGCCTCGGGAACCTCTGACTGCCGACGGTTAAGCTCAGTAAAAGGTATGCCGCGCTGGGCGAGCATCTCGCGGTTGTGGTCGAAGCTGGCCTCGTCGTTTCTGAGTCCGCAACCGAAGAGCCTGCATAACGACTGTTTGGTTATGTCGTCCTTGGTGGGGCCGAGGCCTCCGGTGACCAATACGAGGTCGTAGTCGCGCAGGGCCGTGTCGAGAGTGGAGACGATAGCGTCGCCGTCGTCCGATATCGACAGTATCTCACCCACGGCGATACCGTATCTGTTAAGCTCCGATGAGAGCCATGCCGAATTGGTATCGACTATTTGGCCTATCAGTATCTCGTCGCCGATGGTTACTATCTTCGCTCTCATTGCTCGATGTTATCCTTTTCGTACTCCTCCACCAGCCGGCGGCATATCTGTCCCACGAAGCCGGGACCGTTGTAGATGAATCCGCTGTATATCTGTATCAGCGAGGCACCGGCCTTTATCATCTCCACGGCATCCTCCACCGTCATTATGCCGCCTACGCCTATTATGGGGTAGTTGCCCTCGGTCTTCTCATGTACGTAACGCACAGTCTCTACGGCCCGTTTTGTAAGCGGAGCGCCGCTAAGACCGCCGTTGCCTATCGACTCCACCGCCTCGGGCGAAGCGGACAACCCCTCGCGCGAACGGGTGGTGTTGGTGGCCACTATGCCGTCGAGACCGTATTCGCGCATCACCGTTATGGCGTCGTCGATTTGGTCGTGGCTGAGGTCGGGAGATATTTTAAGCAGGATGGGGCGGTAGACCGTCTGTCCGCGACGGAAGTCGACAATGCCGTCGACTATGTCACGCAGGGCCTCCTCCGACTGCAACTTGCTCAGATCGGCTACATTGGGGCAGCTTACGTTTATCACGAAATACTCCACATGCTCATACAGACGTCTGAATAGCTTGAGGTAGTCCGACGGCGCTTTCTCATTGGGTGTCAGTGTGTTCTTGCCCAAGTTGCCACCCACTATCACACGGTGACGGCGTTTGAGGTTACGTATGGCCGCCTCCACGCCGTGGTTGTTGAAGCCCATGCGGTTGATTATGGCCCTGTCGCCCACGAGGCGGAACAGACGCGGCTTGGGATTGCCAAGCTGCCCTTTGGGAGTTATGGTGCCCACCTCTATGAACCCGAAGCCGAGTGCCGATAACTCGTTGTATACGTGTGCGTTCTTGTCAAGACCTGCCGCCAGCCCTACGGGGTTACGGAACTTCATGCCGAATACCTCGCGCTCCAGACACGGATGCGATACGGTGAAGATGCGGCCGACGATAGCCTGATAGAACGGAATGTACCGGGCCGCTTTCATGAAGAACATGGTTACTCCGTGGGCGGTCTCGGCTGACATAGAGAACAATAACGGTCTGATGATATGTCTGTACATCGTTTAAAATTTTATGTGGGCCGCGGACGAAACGCACTCGGTCAAGCGACATCGCCTCTTGCGGTTCCGGCGGCAAATATAAGCAATGTAATGTTCGCTTATACAATACCGACCAAATATATCTCCTAAAAAGTGTCACACATGTGCCGTTTTCACCCGAACCCGA
>CAMWRR010000034.1 GCA_947176715.1 uncultured Rikenellaceae bacterium
GTTCGGCACATGGGCGGCCATAGCCATACACGACACCAGCTCGGTAGTGGGGGCCGGCATGGCCTACGGCGAGGAGGCCCTGCTCACCGCAACCACAATAAAACTGACGCGCGCCCTGTGGATAATACCGGTGGCGTTCGTGTCGGCGCTTCTCTTCCGATGCAAAGGCACCAAGGTGTCGATACCGTGGTTCATATTGCTGTTCGTGGCGGCTATGCTCGTCAACACCTATCTACCGGTGCCTCTGGTGATACTCGATGTCATAAAATGGCTGTCGCACAGCCTTCTGTCCATAACGTTGTTCCTGATAGGAAGCACCCTGAGCATATCGGTAGTAAGGAATACAGGTGTAAAACCCCTGATAGAGGGCATACTTCTATGGGTGATAATATCGTGCGCCTCGCTGGCGGCGGTTATGCTGTAACGGCCTTATTGCCGTCACTAAAGACCCTACCCGGCAAGGTAATGTACGGGCGACACTACGGATGTCAGGCTCGACGGACCGAGCGCCGGGGAGCTACCCATGACAATTTTATTACTACCGCATAATGGTGTAATTCATAGACAATGGCTCTCTTTTAGTCTATTCTTTGTCTCTGATGGTCGGAACCTGCAGGGACCGCACCTCGCGGTTGGCAGAGATAACAAGCCGATGTCGAAGAAGCGAAGAAGCCTTTGAGTTGACGACGTGCAAGCGGGTCTCCTTTGGGAAAGTACCTCGCGGTCCTGATGTATCTACGGGCCGTTTCGCCGCATCAGAGGATGGCGATCGCTATGTGTGCGCAAGCGATGGCGTCGGCAAGCGCGTGGTGGTGGTCTTTGAGATCGTATCCGCATCGGGCCGCCACCGTGTGTAGTTTGTGGTCGGGCAACTCGCGGCCGAAGGTCTTGCGCGAAGCCCTGCACGTACAGGCGAAACTATATTCCGGATACTCCATATCGAAACACTCGAACGCAGCCCTGAGGCACCCCTCGTCGAACGGACTGTTATGCGCCACCAACGTAAGACCCTCTATACGAGGGGCGATAGTGCCCCACACCTCGGGAAAAATCGGAGCGTCGTCGGTATCGTCACGCGTGAGGCCGTGTATCTCCGTGGTGAAACGGCTGTAATAGTTGGGCCACGGACGTATCAGACTGTATACGGTGTCGACTATGGCCCCGTCGCGCACTATAGCAACGCCTACGCTACACACGCTGGAACGTTTGCCGTTGGCTGTCTCGAAGTCTATGGCTGCGAAATCTTTCATCGGAATCGGTCGGGTGCAAATTTATATAAACAAACGGCTCCACGAATGTAATAATTGCAACAAACATAACAAAAAAGCGCCGGGCATAAACGCCTGACGCTTATCGACTGTTTATTCGCCGAGACTATTTTACAGACTCGACTATCTTTACGAAAGCCTGAGGATGGTTCATCGCAAGGTCGGCGAGGACTTTGCGGTTAAGCTCGATGCCTTTCTTGTTTATCTTGCCCATGAATTCCGAATAGGTCATACCGTGCATTCTGGCAGCGGCATTGATACGCTGTATCCAAAGGGCGCGGAACTCGCGTTTTTTGTTCTTACGGTCGCGGTAAGCGTAGGTGAGACCCTTCTCTACCGTGTTTTTGGCAACGGTCCATACGTTTCTTCTTGCGAGGAAGTTACCTTTGGCCAGTTTCAAGACTTTCTTTCTTCTGGCTCTCGACGCTACTGCGTTTACTGATCTTGGCATAGTGTTGTTTTTTTGAACGGTTAGCGGCCTTGCGGCTCTTTGAGGCTAAGTCGATCGTGATTAAACGAAATAATTGTGCTTGCGAACGTCACTCCCCTACCCTACGGACGGGAGAACGCCCTACCCGCTATTTTACAAGCATTGCGCGGATAGTGATCGCATCCGACGAGGTAGCTATACCCGTGTGGGTCAGATTGCGTTTCTGTTTTGTGGTCTTCTTGGTAAGGATGTGGCTCTTAAAAGCGTGTTTTCTCTTAACCTTACCCGTACCGGTGAGAGTGAAGCGCTTCTTCGCTCCCGAGATGGTTTTCATTTTAGGCATAATCGTAAAAATTTTATTAAACAGCGGTGCAAAGATAACGTTTTTTTCGTAACCTGCAAAATATATCCCGCACTATCATAACGACATGACATTACCCCAAAAGACGTATACTTACACCACTCGATAAAACCATCACAAATGGAGTAGGTCTTTTGATGGCAGATTTATCCCTTCTCTTATTAAGACTTAGCGAGGCCGCCTGTCTACCGGATAGGGTCTACGCCTCGCGTCGGACCTAATCGACAAAAAAATCCCGGAAGAAAACACTCTTCCGGGACTCTCCTGAATTATCCGCAGGGACTATTTATCCGACATATCGGGCACGGGCTTGCAGTATGCGCCGCTATCCAGTTTGGAACGGCAGCTCACGAAGCTGTCGATGGTGTACTTGACATCGTCGAGAGTGTGCAGGGCCGTGGGGATGATTCGCAGAATGATCTCGCCCTTGGGGATAACGGGATAGGTCACCACAGAGCAGAACAGACCGTGATTCTCGCGCAAGTCTACCACGAGGTTGGTGGCCTCCTCCACTCCGCCTTTCATATATACCGGCGTCACGGGCGAGAGGGTCACGCCTATATCGAACCCGTTGTCGCGGAAACCTTTCTGAAGGGCGCGGGTGATCTCCCACAGCTTGTCTTTAAGCTCCGGGTGGGTACGTATCATGTCGAGACGCTTGAGGGCGCCTTTAACCATAGGCATGGGGAGCGATTTGGCGTAGGTCTGCGAACGCATGTTGTAGCGGAGGTAGTCGACTATCTCCTTGTCGGAAGCCACGAACGCGCCTATGCCGGCCATAGATTTGGCAAAGGTCGAGAAGTGGACGTCGATGCCGTCTTCCACGCCGAAATGTTCCGGTGTGCCGGCACCGCGCTTACCCATGGTACCGAAGCCGTGGGCATCGTCGACCAATATGCGGAAATCGAACTCCTTCTTCATGGCCACTATCTCGTCGAGCTTGCCAAGGTCGCCTTTCATGCCGAAAACACCCTCGGTGATAAGAAGCACGCCGCCGCCGTTCTCCTTGGCCAGACGCACGGCACGAGAGAGCTGCTTGCGGCAATTCTCCATGTTGTTGTGAGGGAACACGAAACGCTTGCCCCCTTTGGCCTTGTGGAGCAACAGACCGTCGATGATACATGCGTGGGCCTCGGAGTCGTAGACAATCACATCCTTGGCGGTAGTGAGGGTGTCTATTATAGAGACCATGCCCTGATAACCGAAGTTGAGCAGAAACGCATCGGGCTTGCCGACGAAAGCCGCCAGCTCCCTCTCGAGTTGTTCGTGAACCACCGTCTGACCGCTCATCATACGGGCACCCATGGGATAGGCCATGCCGTACTCCTTGGCCGCCTCGGCATCAACAGCCATGACCTCGGGATTAGAGGCCAAACCGAGATAGTTATTGAGGCTCCATGTGAGCACCTCCTTACCGCGGAATTTCATGCGCGGAGCTATGGGACCCTCCAGCTTGGGGAAAGAGAAATAGCCGTGACTTAACTTCTGATAACGGCCGATAGGACCGCCGGCATCGTTCTTGATTCTTTCAAATATGTCCACTTTCTTTACGTTTATATAGTTGAACGTTAACTTATTATGTCGACATTGGCACACTGTGCGCCCTATCGTGGAACGCACTATTACGACTTTCAAAGGTAATAAAAATAACTATTCCCCCATCATACGCATAAAAACCTATTTTCTCTATTTCGCCTCAACGGCACCCTATAATTGCATTTCTCAAAAAAATCGACTATATTTGACGCGAGTTAACAATGTCCTGTTTCAATGAGAACGATATATACGATACTAATACTCATCGCATTGGCCGCTCTTACCGGGTGTTCCGGATATGATCAGCTGGTAAAGAGTCGCGACTATCAGAAGCAATACGAGGAGGCGTTGAGATATTATTCTCTGAAAAAGGACAGCAAGGCCATAAGCCTTTTCGAGAACGTGGAGAGCATCTTCGCCGGCACCGACAAGATAGACACCATCAAGTTCCACAAGGCCAAGGCCAATTACAGATCGGGCGATTACTACGCCGCGGCGGACCTGATGGACGAATTTCGCAAGAACTATTCGCGCAGTCCGTTCCTCGAGGAGGCGGAGTACCTCTACGCCATGTGTTACTACCAGCTCTCCCCCAACCCGGAGCTGGACCAGAGCAACACGGCGTTCGCCATCAACGCATTCGCGGAATATCTGGAACGTCATCCGGAGTCGGCCAGAAGAGAGGCGTGCATGGAGATGATAGAGGAGCTTCAGTCGCGCATATACAGCAAGACATTCGCGGTGGGACAGACCTACTACAACATCGGTTACTACAATTCGGCGATACACTCTTTCCGCAACACGCTCAAGAAGTATCCCGACACCCCCCAGCGCGAACAGATTCTATATCTGCTAGTAAAGGCCAACTACCAGTATGCCAAGGCATCCATACCGGCCAAACAGCGTGAGCGCTATTACAACACCATAGACGCATACTATAACTTCGTGAGCGAATACCCCGAGAGCAAGTACCGTCCCGAGGTGGAGCGCATGTTCAAGAACGCCCAGCGTCTGGCACGCGGTCAGGAGGCCACGGACGAGGTGAGCCGCGACTATAACCTGACCGAACATCAGGCGGGACGGCTGGAGAAGAAGGCATTGCGTCTGACCGACCGTATCGAAAACAGACGCATATCGTTGGAGGAGCTCGACAGCAAGGTCGACAAGAGCATAAGACGCATAGAGAAAGCGCGCGGCACCCTATTGGACGAAGATACCGAACGGGCGGCAAAGCTCGACAAACGCCGCCAGAAAGCGGAGAAACGCCGGCTGGATACGGCGGAACAGATCAAAAAGAGCATCGGCAAGACAGAGGCCAAGCTCGCCAAGGTTAAAGAACGGGCAGAACAAGAGAGCACCAAAGGCGACCGCAAAGAGCGCAAAGCCGCCGAGAGAGCCGCGGCCAAAGCGAGCCGCAAGGCGGTAGAGGGCGACACCGCCGTGGAGTAGCTCTCAGGCATGAAACGAAAATCAGAAGACACATAAATACAAGGCTTAAAGATGGATATCAAAAAAGTAACGATTCCGACGAACACCGTCACCCGCACGCTCAGCGATTTCGACAAGCAGACGGGTAATATCTACGAGACCGTCAACGTCATAGCTACACGCGCCAACCAGATAGGAAGCGAAATCAAACAGGAGCTCTCGCGCAAGCTCACCGAGTTCTCCAACGTGACGGACAATCTGGAGGAGACATTCGAGAACCGCGAACAGATAGAGATCTCGCGCTTCTACGAACGTCTGCCCAAACCCGTGCTCGTAGCCACCGAGGAGTATCTGGCGGGCGAGCTCGAATTCGAGGAACGCACGAAGGATAACGAAGACAAAGAGGAGTAATGCGGATAACCGTCGGCTTAAAAGTGGCACGACAGACATCCGGACTTCTTATGTTTACAAACCGTAGGCGCGCACGATGTGTCTCCGGTTTGTCTTTTTTAATGACAACATCTCCATCGGGGGACCCCGTTACGTAAAGGCACCGGAAAGCCTAGCCCACAGGCGCATACCGAGACCATACGTCCCTGAGAGATGAACGGCAAAGAGACAAGATATGTTGAAAGGCAAGAAAATTCTGGTAGGAGTCACCGGGAGCATCGCCGCCTACAAGAGCGCGGTGCTTATCCGCAGGCTCGTAGAGCGCGGCGCAGAGGTCAAGGTGATAGCCACAGAGCTGGCAAAGCAGTTCATAACACCGCTCACGCTGGCCACCCTATCGAGGAATCCGGTACTCGTAGAGTTCTTCGACCCGGAGAACGGTCAGTGGAACTCCCACGTCAGCCTCGGCATGTGGGCCGATGCCTACGTGATAGCTCCGGCCACCGCCAACACCATGGCCAAGATGGCCTCGGGCGTGGCCGACAATCTGCTTCTGACGGCATATCTGTCGGCACGTTGCCCCGTATTCGTGGCTCCGGCCATGGACCTCGACATGTACGCCCACCCGGCGACAGGACGCAACATGAAACAGCTCCGCGAGGACGGAGTGCATATAATAGAGCCGGAGAGCGGCTTTCTGGCCTCGGGTCTGAGCGGCAAGGGGCGCATGGAGGAGCCGGAGGTGATTGCCGAACGCATCTCGGAGTACTTCGCATCGCCCTATGTGGGTGACTGTCTGTGGGGCAAAAAGGTGCTAGTGACGGCGGGAGGCACCGTAGAGCCTATCGACGCGGTACGATACCTGACCAACAGATCGAGCGGCAAGATGGGATACGCCTTGGCCCGCGAGTTCAGACGCCGGGGAGCTACGGTCACCGTCATACGCGGAGCCGTCGACCCGCGTCTTGTCGGCTCCTTGGAGGGGATAACCGAGATAGCGGCCCTCAGCGCCGAGGAGATGGGACATGCGGTGATGACAACGGCTGTTGACCACGACATAATAGTGATGGCGGCGGCCGTGGCCGACTACACCCCTAAAGAGGTATGCTCCGGCAAGATGAAGAAAGGGGACGACGACATGAGCCTGCCGCTCAAGAAGACGCGCGACATAGCCGCCGACCTCGGCAAGATAAAGAAACCGACACAGATATTGGTGGGCTTCGCCCTTGAAACCGACAACGAGGAGACCAACGCCATAGGCAAGATGGAGCGTAAGAACCTCGACATGATAGTGCTCAACTCATTGCGCGACAAGGGGGCGGGATTCGCCTGCGACACCAACAAGGTAACCATATACAGACGCGACGGCGAGGTCCGCCGCTTCGATCTTAAAAGCAAGAGTCTCGTAGCCTCAGACATAGTCGACGAGACGGTGTCGCTATTGGAAGAGGCGGAAAGGAGAGGCCGGTGATACAGGCGATAGACCTAAGCAAGAGCTACGGCGAACAGCTGCTCTTCGAGCATCTCACCTTCACCGTGCCGCTACGTTCGCGCATAGCCCTCATAGCGCGCAACGGCACCGGCAAGAGCACCCTCATGAACATACTCGCAGGGGTAGACACCCCCGACAGCGGCGAGGTGGTGCGTCGTAACGACATAACGGTCGGTTACCTGCCTCAGATGCCGGACATAGACCCGTCGCTCAGCGTGATGGAGGCGGCATGTCGCCACGACGCGAGCAAGGCGCACATAGTATGCCGTTACGAGGAGGCGCTCGCATCGGGCGACGAGAAGGCGATATCCGAGACATCGCACATGATGGACGACAGCGGCTCGTGGGGCTTCGAGAGCCGCATAAAGGAGATACTCTCGCGCCTGAAACTCGACGACACCGCAAAGAGCGTATCGGTCCTCTCCGGCGGCGAGCTGAAGAGGCTGGCCTTAGCCATGCTCTTGGTGCAGGAGCCCGACGTCATGCTGTTGGACGAACCGACCAACCACCTCGACCTCGACATGGTGGAGTGGCTGGAGGAGTATCTGTGCAAATGCGGCAAGACAATCTTCATGGTCACGCACGACCGCTACTTCCTCGACCGCGTAGCCACCGATATATACGAGATAGAGGCGGGTGCGCTACACACCTACAAAGGCTCTTACGGCGACTTCGTGGAGCGACGCGCCGAGCGTCACGCCCAGCAGGAGAGCCAGCGCCGCTCCGCCATGAACATATATCGCCGCGAGGCCGAGTGGATGAGACGTATGCCGCAGGCGCGGGGACACAAGTCGCGGCACCGACAGGAGGAGTTCTACCGCACCCGCGACAAGGCTTTCGCCGTCGCCACCGAGAGGCAGGTGGAGATGATAGAGGTAAGTTCGCGTCTGGGAACCAAGATATTCGAGGCGCACGACCTCTCGCTCCGTTACGGCGACAAGGTGTTGCTCGACGGCTACAACTACACCTTCACCCGGGGTGAGAAGATGGGGATCATAGGGCGCAACGGCACCGGCAAGAGCACATTTCTCAAGCTGCTCACGGGTGCGATAGCCCCCGACCGCGGCAGCGTCGATCTGGGCGAGAGTCTGCGGATAGGCTACTACCGTCAGGAGGGCATGTCGTTCGACGACGGTGCCCGCGTGATAGACATCGTAACCGACATAGCCGAACATCTCACCCTCGCCGACGGCTCGACCCTGAGCGCATCGCAGCTTCTGACACGCTTTCTATTCCCTCCCGAGCGGCAATACGACATGGTAGCCAAACTCAGCGGCGGCGAGAGGCGCAGGCTCTATCTGCTCACCATATTGATGGGTGGTCCCAACTTCCTGATACTCGACGAGCCCACCAACGACCTCGACATACTCACGCTCGGCATACTCGAGGAGTATCTCGAATCGTTCGCCGGGTGTCTTATAGTAGTGTCGCACGACCGCTTCTTCATGGACAAGACGGTAGACCATCTGCTCGTATTCGAGGGCAACGGCAAACTGCGTCTCTTCGAGGGCTGCTACACCGACTACCGCAACAAGAGTCTCGAAGAGGAGGAGAGGCGACAGAACGACAACAACAGAAAGCCGGCGCCAAAACCGCAGAACACAGAAAAAGCGGCACGTCCGCGCAGACTGACCTACGCGGAGAAGCGCGAACTCGAAGAGCTCGACTCAGAGATACCCGCCCTCACCGAACGCAAGAGAGAGATAGAAGAGAAGTTAAGCTCTCCTGCTCCGGACGACGATGTGGCTGCACTGAGCGTAGAGTATCAAACAGTTTCGCAATCGCTCGACGAGAAAGAGATGCGTTGGCTGGAGCTGTCGGAGATATGACGGCTGTTCTGTCTTTTATTGGTTATTGTCACTGTCCGGGGAAAATTCAGAGGACCGCATAATTGTGTGTAATTAGCGTGAGTCTGACGCAATAATTACAGATATATCAATTATTTAGCTATTCTAAGAAACAGTGACCCGTGCTAAGCGAGAGCCGTAAGACACTTTCCACTTGAACGGCCATGAGTAAAGCGGAGGTCGTGCGGGCCGCACCTCGCAGTGGGCTGCCCCCACACGGAGGCCCGCAATAGAGAGGTAGCTAAGCTATAAGATTTGTTAAGGGAATTAGACCGCCTTCCTTCTGCCCGCCGCGAGACGCGGTCCCCCGCAAACACCTCTTTCAGTGACATATCGGAATGGTAAAGACAATGCTTTCGCGTCAGAAGGTAGCTTTTACAATAGTTATGCGGGCATTTTGAATCTTTACCGTACAGCTCGCTTATAGCTTTGTTGTCACAATTTGCAAGCCTCAGTGGTAGCTTTATGCCACCTGCGGTCCTTGTGAATCTCTCCGGCACTATCGGTCTCCATCCTGTACGAATTTCCATAAAGGGGCTTGCCTACGCCCTCGCTGAAGTTCGGGCGACTTATGATTCGTCCGATATACGCATAACCCTTGCGCTTCCTGACAGGTTGTCTGCCAATGCAGGCAGGCGTTGTTTTCAACAAGTTACGCTACCGCTTGCACGATTACTCACGCGACGGCTCCATGTGCAGGGTTATATATGTATTGTCGCCATACCGTTCATAAAGACGTCGTTCGGTACGTGTAGCGATATCGTGGGCCTCTACGAACGAGATGTTTCTGCCGAGCACTATATGCAGATCGATGGCATAGCTGTCACCCACTTTGCGTGTACGTAATTTGTGAACATTGATTATAGCCGGATCGGACATTATCACCGACACAATCTCCTCCTCTACCTGTTGCGGCAATGATGTCTCGAGCAACTCGCGTATTACGGGCAGTGCTATATCCACGGCCACCTTTACTATAAACAGGCTCACCACCACCCCTACGAGCGGATCGAGCACACGCCACGACTCGCCTAAGAATATGGCCCCACCTATACCTAAAGCCGTAGCCACAGAGGAGAAGGCATCCGAACGATGATGCCACGCATTAGCAATGACCACGCTACTCGATATACGTCGTCCGACCGCCACGGTATAACGATACAGCACCTCTTTCACCAATATGGAAATCACCGCAGCCCACAAAGCTATCATGTGCGGCCCCTCCAGCTCCCCGCCTTTAAGTACCAGGCAAATACGCTCTACCCCATCGATAAGCAACCCTATGCCCACCGCCGCCAAAGCCATAGCCACCAACAGCGATGCGAACGTCTCGAACTTGCCGTGCCCATAGGGATGACGCTTGTCGTACTTACGTCCCGACAACGACACGAAAACAAGAACTATTATGTCCGTAACCGAATCGGACAACGAATGGACAGCATCGGCAACCATAGCCGAACTGTTACCGATAACTCCCGCTACGAACTTACCGGACGTCAAAAGTATATTTACCGCCAAACCTATAAAGGTAACCTTACGGGCCTCGCCGATTTTATCCATCTTATTACAGTTATGCGCCACAAATATATATCTTTCTTCTCGCATCTCGAGTTACCTTTGCAATTATTGATGTCCGGTAAAATTTTCTGCCCTCATTGGCAATCGCAACATATTGTGACGGCAAACTAAGATACACCGTAAAGAGGGCTTATGTCATTGTGCATTACTTGCTTGACCACGAGCAACGCAAAAGAGATTGTGCATTTTCAGATTGATTCGGTTGTCGCTCGTGAATGGGATGTTTCCCCGTTTGATGGTCTTAAAGCATAACGAAAGGATGTTAAACATAAATTACGTTTTATCAACGAGATGCATTAAACTATCTCATCATTTATTATTTTGTTCGTGTTTCATTGAGGAGGTCAAACACTTTTTACATGATTCGGCTCCCGATTTTCGGACCGTGAGATTTTCCGTTCGACACCTATAACGCATAGCCAATAATTTTGCTTTCACATGCTTATAAAGCGAGAGCGTTAGAGTGTTTCAATCATTTATTATGTCCGTATGTTAGTGAAAAGGTCAAACACTTTCCGCTATTCTACCCTAAGCGGAGCGAGATGGCTCTCTTATTTTCCGCTACGAACAGCGCAGTCAGTGTAATTTATACGTTTGATTCGGTTTTAGGTGGCAGATAAAGAGCTGTGGATCTTAGAGTCTTTATACGTTCATGCTTTAACAAGGAGGATAACCGTTTCTACGATTGATTAGGATATATTTACTCGGGCCGTGAGATTTTCTCGCTTGACAACTCCGAAGTGTAGTGACATAAAACACTTTCTACTTTACTCCGTTCGTGTATCAGCGATGATGCCAACCACCTTACTCTTATTTCGGTCTGAGGCACGAGGACCGTAGGCCTTTCCTCTTGGCGGACCCGAAGTGTAACGTAGGGGCCGAGCGGGCCGGAGCCTCTCCCATCGGAGGCCCGCAATAGAGAGTAACGAAGCTATAAGCGTTATTCGCTGAGAGTACC
>CAMWRR010000035.1 GCA_947176715.1 uncultured Rikenellaceae bacterium
ACTATGGCGGCCGTGCCGTCTCCCCATTGGGCTATCACCTCGCCCACCCCTATGCCGCACACCACCGTTATACCCGGGGTCTGTGCAAGCACTCGTCTGACCGACTTTTTGTCGAGATGGTCGTAATGGTCGTGGCTTATAAGAAGATAATCTATCCCGGTGAATATCTTGGGGTCGACGGGCAGGCGGCTCTCCCGTCTGACGAACGGGATGCTCCCGAATACCGGGTCGAAGAGAAACCTCTTGCCGTCGAGCTGCATGAAAAACGAACTGTGTCCCAGCCATACGAGCGCATCGCCGTATATCTCGTCGAGGCTGTGCAACATGTTCACGGGCGGGTTCCACCTCTCGGCGCGTTTCTCGGCGCGTTGCGGATTGCCCGACAGACGCCATTTGAGTATGCTCCCTATGCCGTGGGAGAGGTTGCGCTCGTTGTTGAGAAAACGGCCTCTGAATGTGCGATTGCCGTTCCAGCGGCTCTTTATTGTGACGAGATCTTTATTGTGACGGTAATCTATATTTTTCCTTATCTTCTTCATGGCATAGCCCTTTGTGCAAAGATAGCAAAAGCAGACTTATTTGTGTTTTCTTAAGATTGGCGTATATAAGACGCAATCATACTATGCTATATATTATTTATCTACGCGGATTTGTGGTAAAAATTGTGTCTGCATATATTTTGCGACGAAAATACGCAGAGCGGAAGATAACGTTAATTCGATATGGCAACGTATCGGTAATAACATAACGTGAGTTCGATGAAATTAATTCGGACGATATCGATACATTATTAATATCTTCGTCCGGCAGGTATAAATACTTTCCGCTTTCCCGGCCCTTACTTCGTGCGGGCCGAGCGGGCCGGAGCCTCCCCCACACGGAGGCTCGCAATATGTACCGGCGATCATAGACTTTTCCGCTTATTTTACGCTGGCATACACTCCAACCCTCCACGCCCAATGCGGTCCCCCGCAGGCTCCGACCCGCTATCCATATCGCGTTTTTATCTGAGGTGTCTGTTATTTTTACGATATACACAAGATTATATCCATTAAAGGTTTCGTCGAATTTATGTCAATAAGGTAAATAGAGGTCTTAAATCGTTCATCACGGCAATATCGAAAAACTTTCGACAAAAAACCTCAATTATTTGTTTTATAATTTTTTTTTGCATATTTTGCGGAAAATAGTAAATGCCGGCACGGATTCAGGTAAGATGCCGGCACAAGCAAAGGAGGGTGTTTAGAAATTTTCTCTGTGTAGAAACGATTCACGACAGCCGATTGGAAAGACCTTTTACAAACCTTTCAAAATCTATCGCCATGAAAACACGACAAACAGTGTGGCATGATACCGCACGACAAATCGGCATCCACATATTATTCTTAGTCCCATTATGCGTACTTCTTTCCTGTGCAAAATCGGAAATAGGCGATGATGCGGCGCCGGGCGTGAGAATATCCTACATGAGCGACGCGGTAATCGGCGATGACGGCAGAGAGATGACCGCCAAGGAAAATTTCATCCTGAGGTTGGATGCGGAGGCTCGCGGCAATTATCGCATTTCCGACAAGGAGGCGGTGAACACCGTGCTATCGTTCACATCGGGCGGCGTACAGACATTTTCCGCCGACGGGATAAACATCAAAGATATCAAACCCTTGCGCGACCGGCCCGTGATGCTCGCGGTCGCCGGAAACACCCTCTCTCCCGTATCGCCGTTGGTGATAGAGTTCGACAGCCCCGAGGGTGACGGCTTCGCCGTATGTTCGGGCGACAAACGGTATGAAAAGGTGTTTTGCTATGTACCTAAAGGAAATATAACGGACACACTTGATATAGAGATGCTCAAACACTTCTATCGCTCGGTAGAGTACGACATAACCGATTCTATTGTAAAATTCAACGCACAAGTGGATTCGTTGCATGCGTTAGGGCGTAGCGCAACTTATTCGTATTCGATATGTCCCGAACATGGCACAGGTCTGCAAGACGGAATGTTTTGTATGGGAGAGGAATATGTTGAAATGGATAAATATGAGAAAG
The DNA here is from genome assembly GCA_947176715.1 of uncultured Rikenellaceae bacterium. Lineage (GTDB taxonomy): Bacteria > Bacteroidota > Bacteroidia > Bacteroidales > Rikenellaceae > CASDZP01. Next base: position 2,047 of record CAMWRR010000035.1, read on the forward strand.
ATCTTGACCTAAAGATAAAATGGGGCCAATTATATCCATATAATAAATACATGGAAGTTCTGACGGGCTTTATGATTATGAAAACTTGAAACCGGAGAGGAACATGTATTACGATACTGTCATTACTATCATACAATTCTTTTAAACCGTAAAATTAGTAGCCATGAAAAAATTACTCATAATATTGTCTCTGTCCGCTCTGGTTTTCGGATGTGACAAACACGACAACGACTATAAAAAAAATATACCTGACGGTAGCAACACATCGAAACCTGAAGAACCCGAAGAGAAACCACCTTTCGGGTATACACTGGAAGATCTCAACTGGGCGATGACCAATACGGGAGTTGATGGAGAGTCTAATCCCAACTATCGTAACGTAACCCGTTTCATACAAGGATACATGACTGTAACCGATGTCAACATTTCCGGACGGGTACTATCCTACGGATATGTCATTGACCTTATGTTCGAGGGCCCCACTATCAAGGGAGGACCCGATAAGGACTCCCCTTGCGATGACGGTTTCAACGAAGTGGCGGACGAATATGGCGATACATATGGACAGTACGATGCCGTACGTGCCATATTTATCGACAATCCGGTAATAGTCGCATGTAACAATATTAAATATTATGTCTACACCGTCGGCAAAGACTATGACGATGCACATGCGAACGGAGGTCTTTTGAATGATATTGTAACATACAACTACAACGAACGAGACTATCGTCGCGCTATCGGAGTAGGTCCGTGGACCGAGACAAAAATGATCGAAGCAGAGTCGAACTTAATGGAATACGATAAAGTTGACAAAACGATGTTATCGGTAGAAGGCAATTCTTTGACATTACCGTTCCCTGCCAACGCAGATACATACACATTCCGTATAGTGGCCAAAAACGGGGAGAAGATACTTTGCGACAAAGTCATAGAGGACATAGAGCTTCCCGCCCGCATAAAATAGAATAGGACCCTTAATATAACGAGGTGTGTTCCGTGATGAACATACCTCGTTTTTTTATGTCCTACATGTCCCACTATTCGGCGATATGGCCGCGGAAAGAGAAGTTTTTCTGCAACAGGTAGCTTACTAACACCGTAACGACGGTAAGCAGGGCATTGGCTACGGAGGGATATACGCCCAAAACCTCCACCAACAGTTTTAGCCCGGAATATTTGATCGCGATATTGAGCACCACCACCATGAAATACCGTCCGCCTTGCGTTACCGTGCGAAGCGGGGAGTTACGGAACGACACGTTGCGTGCCAACCACAAGCCGGTAAGGAATGTTATGGGAAAGGCCGTGAGAAACGCGGCTATCTCGGGCGACACTACGACAGGCCCAAGAACCAAATTCCGTTTTGCATACAGAAAGTTGTAAAACAGAAAGTAGAGGACCATATCGAACACCATGTTGACCCCGCCGCACACGGCGTAACGGAACGTCTGACGGGGAACTATGCGCGACAGCTGCGGCAGGTACAACCTGTCGATAACGGTTATTATCGCCTGACTGATAGCCATGCCGCAAATTTAGTTAAAAAAAGGGAACGGACCTCGTACCGTCGTTATGCCCACATGGGTTTGAGAAGTCCGAAGAAGAGACATGCGAATATCAGCGTCACTATTATGTTGAACGTCTGTGCACCGAGAAATGCCCAGAGTGCGTTGCGGTTCTCTCTCGATACTATGTCTTTGAGGCGTGTGTCGAGACCTATGCATACGAACGCCAGCGAGAAGAACAGCGTGGAGAACATCTTGGCCACCCCCGGCTCCATCAGCTTGCCTTTGTCGGAGAGTGTGAAGAGCCCGCCCGACTGGCAGAGGCTGAATACGAGCGATGCCGCCACGAAGCCTATTATGAATTTGGGGAACTTCTCCCACACTATGCCGAACGAGGGGCGATTGCCGCTTCCGTTACGTGCCGAGAGCCAAAGGGCTATGAAGAACGCCACCACCCCTATGAGCACGTTCTGCGCGGCCTTTATGATGACGGCGTGCTGGTTGGCTACCGGCCCCACTATGGTGCTCGACGCCGCCACGCCCGAGGTGGTGTCTATGGTGCCGCCTATCCATGCTCCGGCCACCTCCTGCACCACCTGCTGGTCGGTGAATATCATGGGCAGAACGGTGTTGGCGAGCCACGGCATGAGGTAGATCATCGGTACTACCACTATCAGCACCAACGATACCAAGTATGAGAGCTTCCTGTCGTCGCCGCCCGCCACGCGCGCCGCCGTTATGCAGGCCGAGACGCCGCAGATGGATACGCCGCTGGATAGTATCATGGCGGTGCGCTCGTCCACCTTGAGGCGACGTGCCAGCCAGAACGCGAAGAACCACACTACGGCCACCACCACGCAAGCCTGCAACAGTCCGAAGATACCCGATTTCATCACATCGCTGAAGAGTATGGTGGCACCGAGACATACCACGCCTATCTTTATGTAGAATTCGCCCTGTATTGCCGGCTTCATCCACTCGGGCACATGCCACAGGTTGCGTATCAGAAGACCGAATATCACCGAGAAGAATACCGACTCGAAGCCGAAATACGCCACCTGCGGTATCTTGGCCACCATCTGCGCCAGCAACGAGAGGGCGAATACCACGGCGAACGACGGCAATATACCCTTTACGGTGCGTCTCAGCATGAGCGACCCCGCATAGAGCACGGCCAGACATATCGCGAACAGCAACGCTATGTTGTACCACGCCACGCTCCCCACCAGTGTGGAGGGTACGCTGGGTAGATACCTCGCGGCGAAGAGCGCCGCTGCCAACAACGGTATGGACATCCATACCACCACCCAGTCTTCGGTGCGGAGTTTCTCAATGAAGTTTTTCATCTGTTATCGCGTTTTATCGGTTACTTGTAGCCCCGTGCGGCTGTCGGAAACATCGTCCGTCAGCTTGTCGGAGTGCTCCGTTATCTCTCCTCTCGCCGTATAACGGTCGGGCCGGGCGAGAGCCGTTTCAGGCGGTAAAATTCGTAAATAGCCCGCAACCGGACAATACGCGAAAATACCTAAAAGATACTGACAGAGGTTCGTTTTAGATGTTGTTGTGACTGTGTGCCAGCCTGTTATGCGTCGAAGGGCGTGCGGTTTGTCCGGGAGGGCTGTTTTGCTTCCGGACGGCGGTCAGAGGGTCGCCGCCGGGGGAGGCATGCCCACTGCAGGGGGCGGCCCTACGATGCCTCCCGTCCTGTGCTCGGGCGTGTTACGACATCGGCAGGGGGCATAGGTTGTTTTGGCGGAACGGGCGATATGGCCTATCTTTACCGCAATAAACGATATGTTATGAGAGGTGTTTTCGTGTTTTTTGCATGTATGGTCATGTCTCTGTCCGCCTCGGGGCAGGTGGGCGACGGGCCGGGGAGTCGGCGGCCCGCAGATACGGTGTCTATGCGTCAGGTGGAGCTGTTCGGCGTAGACAGATGGTTCTATGTCAAGGAGATAGATGCGGAGGTCTTTGCGAGAATATACGGCAGGTCGTATAAACACGACTGCACCGTCCCGCTCTCCGACCTCAGATACCTGCGTGCCCTGCATTACGATGCCGACGGACGCATACTCGTGGGCGAGATGGTCTGCAACAAGGCCATAAGCGATGATGTGGCGGCTGTTTTGAGGGCGTTGTTCGAGGCCCGTTATCCTATCGAACGCATGGTGCTTATCGACGAATACGATGCCGACGACGAGCGTTCGATGGCTGCCGACAACTCCTCGTCGTTCAATTTCAGATACATATCGGGTACGAACAAGCTCTCCAATCACAGCTATGGCATGGCGGTGGATATCAATCCGTTATACAACCCATACGTAAGAGAGCGCAACGGTGTCACGATAGTGGAGCCTGCGTGCGGGGAGCCGTATGCGGACAGAGATCGCGATTTCGTCTATAAGATAGAGCGGGGCGACATCTGCTATCGCGAGTTCGTAAAGCGCGGCTTCGTGTGGGGCGGAGACTGGACGAGCCTCAAAGACTACCAACATTTCGAGAAACGACGCTGACCCCGGTTGCGGAGTTTGGATATGGCGTTGCGAACGGTTATATTTGTATATCCATTAAAATACAATATCATGAAACGTATATTTCTGACCATGCTCATGTCGTTGGGCGTTACGACCCTTATTGCGCAAACCGGCAAGGTGCCCGTTACGGGTGTCGGGGAGGCCGACCCTTACGCCCTTGCGGCTTTGGAGGCCCTGCTCGACACTGTCGATACCGACGGCATCCGTGAGGTGTATATAGGCGAGCGCGGCGACGGCTCCGTGTCGGCGTGGTCAGGGAAGATTCCCGCCGCCGCCGACGGCTTCTTCGTGTCGGTGGGCGACGGACGCGTGGTTGTGGCCGGAAGCAACGGGCGCGGCACTCTGTACGGCGTCGACGAGCTGGCCCGTATCATGGCCTCTCACCCGGCAAGCGGGGCGGAGGTGTTCGAGACGGCCGACAGCCCTCGCATAGCGTCGCGCGGCGTGGTGGAGGGTTTCTACGGCAGACCGTGGAGCCATAAGGCTCGTCTCGACCAGCTCGACTACTACCGTCTATGTCGTATGAACACCTATATATACGGTCCCAAGGACGACCCCTACCACAGCAGCCCCCATTGGCGCGAACCCTATCCCGAACAGGAGGCGGCCCAGATAGCGGAGCTGGCCGACAGGGCTCGGCGTAACGGCGTGGAGTTCGTGTGGGCCATCCATCCCGGCAAGGATATCCGCTGGGACGATAACGATCTCGACTCGCTTATAGGCAAGTTCTCGCAGATGTACGACCTCGGCGTGCGCTCGTTCGCCGTATTCTTCGACGACATATCGGGCGACGGCACCGACCCCAAGAAGCAGGCCGCATTGCTCAACACGCTGACGGACCGTTTCGTCAGGGTCAAAGGCGACGTCGCACCCCTGATAATGTGTCCTACCGAATACAACAAGAGCTGGAGCGATCCTAAAAAGGGATACCTTTCCACCCTCGGAAAGAGACTCGACCCCTCGGTGCGCATAATGTGGACCGGCGACAGGGTCGTCTCCGACATAACCGAGGACGGGTTGCGGTGGATAGAGGGTCAGACGGGCCGTCCCGCATATATATGGTGGAACTTCCCCGTCTCCGACTATGTGCGCGACCACATGTTGCTGGGACGCGTCTACGGTCTCACCGCCGAGGGTACAGGTATGATGTCGGGGTTCGTCACCAACCCCATGGAGCATGCCGAAGCCTCCAAGATAGCCATATACGGAGTGGGACGTTATTGCTGGAACCCCTCTACGTTCGACAGCCGACAGGCATGGGAGGAGGCTTTGCGCATACTCATGCCGCACGATTACGCCGCCTTGCGCATATTCGCCGAACACAACTCCGACATGGGACCTACGGGACACAAATACCGCCGCGAGGAGTCGGTGAATGTGGAGAGTGTGGCCGCCGAAGCATTGGAGGCATACCGTAACGGCCAGACCGACCGCCGTACCGTCGAGTTGTTGGAGCGCATGTCGCAGGAGTTCCGCGACATAGTCGCCGCCGCCGACATACTGTTGGAGAGCGCCGACAACGAGGCCCTTACGGAGGAGTTGCGTCCGTGGCTCCTGCGCTTCAAGATATTGGGTCAGGAGGGTGTAGAGGTGACCGGTCTGGCCGTAGAGGCGTGCGGCCCGAAAAACGCCGCTCCCGATGCCGATACGGCGAAGTGGCGACATAGAGCGGATTTTGCAAGAAAACATGTGTCGGCCCTGAAGAGCATGGCCGACAGGATAGACACCACCTACAACCGCAACCCGTACCAACCCGGTGTCAAATGCGGCACCAAAGTGTTGCAGCCCTTCATCGACTCGCTCTCGTCGGTAGTCTTCGGGATGTAAAAGGCTCCCTGTCGGGGAGTTTCCTGTGGCCGGGCGTGGCGGGCAGATGTCCGTGGCTAACGAATATCTGTTTTTATATCGAAAGCCGCTCTTGCCGATCGTGCGCGTAGCCCGGCACTTGAATATAAGATAAATAAAGGCCTCTGTATTGAAAGGGGCCTTTATTTATCTTGTTATGTGAGTGGTTGGCGTAGCTTATCCCCGACTTCCCGGAAAGAGGTTACGTAATCATAAGTTGATGGAGAAAGACACCCCTATCGCCGGTTTTGAGGCGGTGCTCGGTTTGTAGACCGATATGCCGGTATTTATGTCGGCGGAGAATCGCAACAGGTTGTAGGTGAATAGTATCTCGGCGCCGTAGGTGTAGGCGTCGAAGCGGGTGTCGGGGCTGTCGGTTATGAGTTTTCCGCGGGCGTACTGTCCGAAAAGGTCCAATGCGATACGCTTGAAGTATATCAGGCTGCGTATGCCGCCGTCGGGATACACTATCGGGAATTTGTACGATGCCCCTGTGGATACCATGCGTCGCGGGGCGCCGGGCAGGTCGCATCCGGTGGGGTAGTAGCCCCGTTGCATGAAGTTGTAGCGGGCCGCTCTCTGTGTCTGAAACTGTCCGTCCAGTGTGAGGGAGTGGTTGCGGGCTACTCCGGGGAGCCATCCGCGCACGTTTATGCCGAGCAGGCTGCCGAAGCCGCTGTTGAACGGATTGGAGTTGCCCGAAACGGTGAGCGAGTATCCCAGCCGCGGGGCGAGATCCTTGACGGTCATGTAGCGGTAACTGCTCCACGACAGCGCGTAGCCGAGCTTGTGTACGCCGGTAGACACCCCGGTCGCCGTCTTGAGAAGTCCGTTATTGTAGTTGTAGGTCAACGACGGGGTCAATATCCTGACGTTGCGTCCGTCGGAGAGGTCCATGGGCATGGATGCCGATGCCGTTATCTCTAAATAGTCTTTTGCCTTGCGGTCGAGTGCGTTTATGTCTGCATACGACATGTAGGCGAGCTGCTTGCCTCCGCCGTAGTCGACACCTATGCCCAGATGCACGGGAAGCCCTGTGTAGGCGTATGAGGCGGCCAGAAGGCTCGTTCGGTCGAACGGGTCCCACCCGTAGCCTATGCTGCCCACCGACGAGCCGATAATATCCTGCATCAGTATGTTGGCCCCTACGCCTATGTGGTCGAAGCTCTGCTCGCTCATGAGCCGGTTTATGTCTATCACTACCGGCATCCAGCTGTGTACGTTGAACATGGCGGCCCCGCGTCTGAAGCGTCGCTCTCCCGGCAGAGCCTCGTCGGAGGGCGTTACCGATACGGTGTCGAGCTTGGGCAGCCCCATATCCTCCGGGTAGGGGTCGAGTCTGGACGATGGCATGGCGGTGTGGACTACCGGATGGAACAGGGCCGTATCCAACGCCTGCGACGCCAGCAACGCCCCGTCGGCCCCGTATGTCACCACCGTCATGGTGTCGCCCGCGGGGGCGGCCCCCGAGAGCGTGCCGTAACGCGAAGAGGTTATGCGGTACTCCTTGCCGGTGCGAAGGTCGAGGGTGTGCAGCTCGTTCTTGCCGTGTGCTATGGAGCTGAAATAGAGCCGCCCGCCGCCGGCAGTAAGCTCCGAGACGGTCACGTACGACGAGGGGGTGATATGCTCGAACCGGCCGCTCTGCCTGTCGAAGCCCCCTATCCACATGCCGCTCTCGTCTACTATTACGGCGGCGAGCGTCGCTGTCTCACCGTCCCATGCGAGGCCCGATACGGAGGTGCCCACCGGCCCTATCTCCCATCGCTCGGTCGTTTTCATGAGAGAGTCGCCTATCACGAGGTAGGGGGTGTTGTCGGTCGAATATTCTATGGCGGCTATGCGGGAGCTGTCGATGAATACGGGGAGGAAGCGGCTGCCGAGATCGCCTGTCCGTCGCGGCGAGGTCATTCGGAGGCCTCCGCGCAGGGTGTCGATGCGTGCCGTGCGTATCACCGAATAGCTCTTCTGCTCCCAAAAGAGTGAGGGCTTGTATTCGCTCCATATAACCATGTCGCCCTTTACTACGGGGCGGCTGCTGAGCGTCTGCGCGAAACGCAACGGTATTTCGGTGCCGTCGGATGTGTTTACCGCCACGAAGCGACGCGGTGTCCCCATGTCGCGTTTGAGGGCCAGTATCTCTCCGCGTTCCGTCTCGGCGGGGTGCTCGTAGACGGTGTAGCTGTGTCGCGGAGTGGCTATGGGTACGGTGCTGTCCTCCTCGGACGAGGCCTCGCGCCAGAAGTCGCGCAGGTCTGTGAATGTGCGTTCCGCGATGCGGTCGGAGTCTTCGCCGGTGAATTTCTTGTAGGCCAGAATGCCTGTGACTATGTAGAAGGGGTGGCGGCCCGTGTAGTTTATTATCTTGTCCCACGCGTCGAAGCCGTAATAGCGTCTGCCCGACTGTATTATATAGTATCCTAACTCGTACTGGTCCGGATAGTAGTTTTTGTACGAGCCGAGCTTGAAACGGTCGTAGTCTATGCGGTCGACCCTGTCGAGCAGGGCGCGGTAGCCCATTGAGAACGACGGCTGTCGGCCTCTGCCGAACATGGCGTGTTCCGTCTCGGCTACCGTGGCGTCGCCCTCGAAGAAGTAGCCGGGCGGTATGCCTGTCACTATGCCGACGGCCTGTTGCCCCAGCACACGACTCAGCGCACGGGTGAACCCTACGTCGAGATTGCTTATCTGCACCACGTGTCTGTACTCGTGCACCGACAGCTGTTTCAGCCATGTGAGTGCGTAGTTGTCCACAGGCGGCGAGGTTAGCAGCTCCATCCGTTTGGGCGCCCACGCCACCAGACCGTTGGAGCGCATGTTGCCCGGGTAGAGCACCACGGGTAACGGACGAATCACAGGGCCTATCCCGAAACGGATGGAGCCGGCCACGGAGTCGATATAGCCCGAGACCATACTCGCCGATTTACGCATGAACGACGGATATACCACCCTGCCGAACGCCGTCTTGCTCTCCCGCCAGCGGTAGTCGGCAGGGGCGCTTCCCGAGACGGCGTATTGCGCCGACGCATATTGCGCCGCCGACAACAGCAACGACAGGGCCGCTACCGATCGTGTCACCATGCGCGGGAGCCTCATATCACCCTCGCTTTATATCCGTCGGCCGTAAGCAGCTCGGCCACTTTGGCGCGCAGGTCGCCCTGTATCACTATCACGCCGTCTTTGGCCGACCCGCCTACGCCGCATTTGGTCTTGAGACGCTTGCACAGCTCCTTGAGGTCATCCTCGGAGCCTACGCAGTCGGAGACGACGGTAACCTGCTTTCCCTTGCGGTTGCGCCTGGCGAGGG
>CAMWRR010000036.1 GCA_947176715.1 uncultured Rikenellaceae bacterium
ATCTCCCCCCCCCCCGCCTCGTGTGGCGGCTCCGTGGGTGGCGTTGGTTATGGTGCCAACTATAACCTCCGCAACCCTCTGAGCCGCATCACGAGGCGCGAAGCCGCTGATGGCGCGGCTCATGGCGTCGAGTCTGTCGCGGTCGGAGAGCAGCTGTTCGGCCAAGGAGCCCATGCGCTCCACGGCGTCGGCGTCGGTGCATAACACGGCGCCGCCTATGGACTCTATGGCCTGTGCGTTCTTGGTCTGATGGTCTTCGGCCACCACCGACGAGGGTATGAATATCGCCGGTGTGGCTGTCAGCGACAGCTCGGTCACGGTGGAGGCGCCTGAGCGGGCGGCCACGAGGTCGGCTATGGAGTAGGCGTAATCCATGCGGTCGATGAAAGGCACCACCCTCACGTTGTCGGGAGAGCCGTAGGGCTTCATGCGCTCTGTCATCTCGGCGTTGTAGTAGCTGCCCGTCTGCCATAATATGGAGAACGGCTTCTCGGATACTATCCTCGGCATGGCGGCCATGACGGCCTCGTTGATGACGCGCGCGCCGAGACTGCCGCCCGTCACCACCAGCACGGGCTTGTCGGAGGGCAGACCGAAGTGAGCGAACGCCTCCGGACTCTTCTTGACCACGTCGTCGAAGCTGCCGCGCACGGGATTGCCGGTGCGCACTATCTTGGCGGGGTCGAAGAAGCGCTCCATGCCGTCGTACGATACGCACACCCTGCATGCTCCGCGCGCGAGCAGCCTGTTGGCGAGCCCTGCGAACGAGTTACCCTCCCATAACACGGTGGGTATGCCTCTGCGCCTCGCCGCCCAAAGGAGTGGCAGAGAGGCGTAACCGCCGAATCCGACCACGGCGTCGGGCCTCTCGCGACGTAACAGCCTGAAGGCCATGATAAGGCTACGCACCACCTTGAAAGGCAAGGTCAGGTTGTGGAGGCTGAGCCGACGCTGCAACCCCGATATGGGCAACCCCACTATGCGGTAGCCGAGAGCCGGTATCTTGGTCATCTCCATCTTGCCTATGGCACCGACGAATACGACCTCGCAATCCTCATACCCGGGACGCTTCCCGAGCGCCTCCGCCACAGCCACGGCCGGGTAGATGTGCCCGCCGGTGCCGCCGCCGCTAACTATAATCTTCCTCTTTTTCGTCATTATCGTAATAGTCTCCGTAGTTCCAGCTCTCTTTGGTGTCGTCCTCATCCTCGGGGTTGTACCACACGACACCCTGATAGGCTATCCTTTTGGCGGTGTCGAGTTCGTCGCTCTCCCGTCTCTTTTTCCTCTTCTGTCCGTCGTACTCCTCGAGCATCACGTGTTGCCACTCCTCTATGTTGAGTCTGCGCTTCTCGGCTATCATACGCTCGTACTCCATGGCGTTCTGACGACGGCTGACACCCAGTATGATACCCAGCGACATACAGGTGAAGAGCAACGACGACCCGCCGAGACTTACGAGAGGCAACGTCTGACCCGTCACCGGCGTGGCGTCCACCGACACGAGCATGTGCAGAAGCGCCTGCAATGTTATCGTCAGGCTCAGCCCCAGCACCAGCAGGGCGGGAAAGGCGGTGTCGCACTTGCGGAATATCACTATGCTGCGATAGAATATCCACAGATAGCACCCCAGCACGAAGAGTGCGCCCAGCAGGCCGTACTCCTCTATTATGAAGGCGTATGCGTAGTCGGAGTAGGGGTGGGGCAGATTGGAGCGCTGGGTGCTGTTGCCGGGTCCCCGACCCATGAGCCATCCCGAGGCCACCGCCATCTTGGCCTGATAGGCCTGAAACTGTTCGTCGCTTACCTCGCCCTCTTTGTCCTCGTCGGTGAGGAAGTGCTCCACACGGCTTATCCATGTGTCGACACGCCCCACGTCGAACACCTTGAGCATGACGACCACAGCGGCGAATATCACGGCCGCCGCACCTACGAGACGCCATATCTCCGACCACCTGACACGCCCTATCACCAGTATGATAAGGCAGGTGGCCGCCATTATCACGGCCGTGGAGAGGTTCGATACCATGACGAGCAGGCACGAGAGGGCCATAGGCATCAACAAAGGGATTGTTATCTCATGGAGTATGCGGTAGTTACGGTCGGGGTCGCGCCTCCAGTCGGCCTTGCGGAACGACGGCAGTATGGGCATGGTGGCCATTATCTTCTGCTTGGAGGCAAGAAAAGCGGCGGTGTTGATTATAAGCGTTATCTTGACCAGCTCGGAGGGCTGGAATGTGAAGCCCGTGCCCGGTATGCCCAGCCAACGGGCGGCGCCGTTGTAGGTGACGCCCACCACGAAGGTGAGCAACAGCAACACTATGGAGAAGCGGAAGTTGCGCCGTGCCTTGTCGAAATAGCGGCGGTAGTTGATAAGGTGGAACACGTATATGGTGGCCAGACCCAGAAGTATGAACCGCACCTGACGTATGAGGAAGTGGCTGGTGTCGCCGTCGAGCTTCTTGTAGGCCATGGAGGCGGTGGAGCTGTACACCACCAATATGGAGAATATGCAGAGGATGACTATTATCATCCACAACGTCTTGTCGCCGCCGATGAACTCGCGGTAGACGCTCTTGTCCTTGTCTCCGGAGCCGCCCATTATTCCCGTTCCTCTATTCTGCTTTTGATTATGTCTATGTTACGGACGCTCTCCTTGAAAAGCCGTCCCCGCTCCTCGTAGTTCTTGAAAAGGTCGAAGCTGGCGCACGCCGGAGAGAGCAATACGCAATCGCCCGCGTGTGTCACCAAGGATACCCGCTCCATAGCCTCTTCGAGCGACGAGGTGGAGTAGATGAACGGCACCACGCCCGTGAACGCGTCTATGAGCTTACGGTTGTCGAGCCCCATGCAGACGAGGGTGCGCACCTTGCTACGGGCCAGCTCCTTTAGGGCCTCGTAGTCGTTGCCCTTGTCGGTGCCGCCCGCTATCCACACGGTGGGACGGGTCATGCTCTCCAGCGCGTACCACACCGAATCGACATTGGTGGCCTTGGAGTCGTTGACATAGAGCACGCCGCCCCTCTCCTCCACCACCTCCATGCGGTGCTCCACCCCGCCGAACGAGTATAGCACCTCGCGTATGGTGTCGTCGGGCACGCCGGCCAACATTGCCGCCATAGCCGCCGCCATGGCGTTGTATATGTTGTGTATGCCCTTTATCTTCATGGCTGATGGGTCGATGGCAAGCTCTCTGCCTCCGAGGCTGATGTTGATAACGCCGCTATCGAGATAGGCCCCCTCCAGCAGGGTGTCGTGCACGGTGAAAGGGAGGCTGTGCATGGTCATGTGCTCCTGATGGTCGCACACGTATTTCATCGTCAGCTTGTCGTCCACCGAGTAGATGAAGTTGTCGTCGGGACGCTGGTTGCGTATTATGCGGAACTTGCTGGCTACGTACTCGTCTATATTGTAGTGGTAACGGTCGAGATGGTCGGGGGTTATGTTGGTGAGCACCGCTATGTCGCTCCGGAACGAATAGGTGCCGTCGAGCTGGAAGCTACTCAGCTCCAACACATACCAGTCGCGCTCCGAGGTGGCCACCTGATAGGCGTAGCTGTCGCCTATGTTGCCGCCTACCCCCACGTTCATGCCGGCGGCCTTGAGCAGCTCGTATATGAGTGTGGTGGTAGTGGTCTTGCCGTTGCTTCCGGTGACGCATATATGACGGGCCTTGCAGTAGCGGCCGCCGAACTCTATCTCCGATATGACCGGGATGCCCTTCTCGCGCACCGCCTTTACCACCGGCGCCTCCTCGGGTATGCCGGGGCTTTTTATGACCTCGCCGGCATCCAGTATCCTCTCGAGCGTGTGGCCCCCCTCCTCGAACTCTATCTTTTCGAGCGTAAGGCGCGACTTGTACTCCTCCTTAAGCCTGCCGGAGTCGGAGAGGAATACCTCGAACCCCTCCTTGCGCGCGAGGACGGCACTGCCGAAACCGCTCTCACCGCCTCCCAATACCACTATCTTCATCTATCTTATCTTTAACGTTACCAATGTTATGGCGGCCAGAAGCAGCTGCACTATCCAGAAGCGCGTCACTATCTTGACCTCGAAATAGCCCTTTTTCTGATAGTGGTGGTGAAGCGGGGCCATGAGCAGAATGCGTCGCCCCTCGCCGTACTTCCTTTTGGTATATTTGAACCAACCCACCTGCACCAGCACCGACAGACTCTCCACCAGAAAGATACCGCAAAGTATCGGCAACAACAGCTCCTTGCGTATGAGCAACGCCAACGTGGCTATGATGCCGCCTATGGCCAACGAGCCCGTGTCGCCCATGAACACCTGCGCCGGGAAGCTGTTATACCACAGAAAGCCCACCAACGCCCCCACAAAGGCGCACGTATATACGAACAGCTCGCCCGAGAAGGGTATATACATGATGCCTAAGTAGTTGGCATATATGATATTGCCGGAGAAGTAGGCCAACAGACCCAACACCACCCCTATCGTAGCCGAGGTGCCGGCCGCCAGACCGTCCAGGCCGTCGGTGAGGTTGGCGCTGTTGGAGACGGCGGTGACTATGAATATGGCGGCCAGCACATAAACGACCCAGCTCCATGTGTGCTCCTCGTTCTCGAACGGGAAGATGTCGCCGTAGTCGAACTCGTTGCCCTTGACGAACGGAATGGTGGTGAGGGCCTGTTTCTCGGCCGGGGTGAGGTAGACGACCTGTTGCGAGCCGTTGCGCTCGGTCATGACTATCTTTTCGGCATCGTCGGTACGGACTGTGCGGCGTACGGTTATATCGTCGCAGTGCCACATGGCCAAGCCTATGATAAGACCCAGCCCCACCTGACCGACTATCTTGAAGCGGCCGTTGAGCCCCTCCTTGTTCTTGCGGAACACCTTGATGTAGTCGTCCAGAAAGCCTATCAGCCCCAGCCACACGGTGGCCACTATCATGAGCTGCACATAGATGTTGGTAAGGTCGCAGAACAGCACCGTGGGAACCAGTATGGAGAGCAGGATGATAAGACCGCCCATAGTGGGTGTGCCGCGCTTCTCCAGCTGACCCTCCAGCCCCAGATTACGCACCTCCTCGCCTATCTGACGGCGTTGAAGTATATGTATAATCTTGATACCGAACGCGATAGCTATCGCAAGGGCCGTTATTATGGCCATAGCTCCCCTGAACGAGATGTAACCGAACATACCCGTGCCGGGCAGACTGGTGTGTTGTGACAGCCATTGGGCTATGTGATAGAACATTTTACGTATGTTTTAGGGCGGCCCGCAAGCCGCATTTCATTTCTTGACAACAAGCCTTACGGCCTATCTACGACCCTCTCCTGAGGCGAAGTGCGAGGCTATCTCCTCCTTGTCGTCGAAGTGGTGGCGCACACCCTCTATCTCCTGATAGCTCTCGTGCCCCTTGCCGGCTATAAGGATTATGTCTCCCTCGCCGCTTTTGCCCCCCTCCGCCATTGCGGCCGCCATGCGTATGGCCTCGCGGCGGTCGGCTATAACCACGTAACGGCCCTTGCTCTCGATGCCCGATTCGGTGATGCCCCGACGCATATCCTCGAGGATATCTTCCGGCTTCTCGAAGCGCGGATTGTCGGAGGTGAGTATCAGAAAGTCGCTCTTTTTCAAGCCTATCACCGCCATCTCGGGACGTTTGGTCTTGTCGCGGTTGCCGCCGCACCCCACCACCGTTATTATGCGGCTGTCGCCCTTGCGTATCTCGGCTATGGTGTCGAGGACATTCTCGAGGGCGTCGGGGGTATGGGCGTAGTCGACTATGGCGGTGACACCCTCCGGAGAGGTGATGTAGTCGAAGCGGCCCGACACCGAGTGCAGCACGCTGAGCTGTCGCAACACCTCCTCGCGTGGGGCGCCTAACAGAACGGCCGCACCGTATACCGCCGTCAGGTTGTAGGCGTTGAAGCGGCCTATGAAGCGCACCCATACGTCGGAGCCGTCGATGTCCAGCTCCATGCCGCCGAAGATGGACTCTTTTATGCGGCACTTGAAGTCGGCGGGGCTTTTGAGTGCGTATCGGTATGCTTTGGCCCGGGTGTTCTGCACCATGACCGAACCGTTGCGGTCGTCGCCGTTGACAAGGGCAAAGGCCCCTTTGGGCAACATGTCGAAGAAGCCCTTCTTGGCCGCTATGTAGGCCGCGAAGGTCTTGTGATAGTCGAGATGGTCGTGCGTTATGTTGGTGAATATGCCGCCCGCGAAGTGCAGACCCTCTATGCGGTGCTGCACCACGCTGTGGGAGCTCACCTCCATGAAGCAATAGTCGCACCCCTCGTCGGCCATACGGCGCAACAGCTCGTTGAGACGGACGCTGTCGGGGGTGGTGTGGGTCGACTCCACGCGCTGTTCGCCTATGCGATAGACGACGGTGGATATGAGGCCCGCCTTGTAGCCCATGGCGGTGAACATGTCGTATAGCAGGGTGGCGGTAGTGGTCTTGCCGTTGGTGCCGGTGACACCTACCAGCTTAAGCCTCCTGCTCGGCTCGCCGTAGAAGAGCGACGCCACGCGACCCAGCTCCAACGCCGTGTCGGCCACCGATACGTATGTCACCCCGGCCTCATGCTTTTCCGGCATAGTCTGGCACAGCACCGCCACGGCACCGCTCTCCACGGCCTGACCGATGAAACGGTGACCGTCCGCCGCCGTGCCCGACACAGCCACGAACAACGAACCCGGCGTCACGGTGCGGGAGTCGCACGTGACGGAAGTTATCTCCACCTCCAAGGAGCCCTCGGATGCTATTATGTCGCTGTGCGACAACAGCTCTCTCAACATATTCCCCTAAGTTATACGATGGCCAAAATTACACTTTTTTCCCGGAACGGGAAAGGAGAAGAGCGATTTTATGTTATCGCCGTGCGGGTCTATAACCCGAATATCTCGAATCTCATCCGCCTCATGTCGGCTACGAGCAACTTCCCCTCGAGCGTGTCGCCAGTGCCGGAGAGGTATTTGATAGCCTCCGAGGCCTCTATGGCACCTATGACGCCGGGTATGGGAGGCATCACCCCAACGACGGGACGCTGTTCGGCGGACTCGGGATAGAGGTCGTGGTAATATGCGCCGTGACGGGGGGTGAAGAGGGCCACCTGTCCGCCCATGTCCTCCGCGGTGGCGTATATGAACGGCAAGGAGCGCTCCTTGCACATTGATGACAGTGCGTATCGGGCCGCGTAGTTATCCGTGCAGTCTATCACAATATCGGCACCGGAGGCGAAACCGTCGAAGTTATCCACACTTATCGACACGTTATGAACAACGATATCCACATCAGGATTGATGGCACCAAGACGCTCGGCCGCGCAGGTAGCCTTGTGGCGGCCTATCTGCGCCGTGGTATAGAGCACCTGACGTTGGAGGTTGGAGAGGCTGACCGTGTCGCCGTCGGCAATGACGAGGCGTCCTACCCCGGCCGCCGCCAGATAAGAGAGTGCGGCGGAACCTAAGCCCCCGCATCCGGCCACGGCCACGGTCGAACGCGACAGCCTCTCCTGCCCCTCGGGCCCGAACCCCTCCACGAGCACCGATCGCAAATATCTCTCCGTCATAACGCCTTATGCCCGTAGGCCTCGAATGTGTTGCGGTTTAGCGACAGGTCCCAGTCTTTCCACACCACCTCGAAATCGTGCGCGCGGATAGCCTCCACCACCTTGTCGACGGGTCTGTCGTCGTTGACGCTGAACTGCTCCAGCTCTTTGTTCTTGTCCCAGTCGGAGTAACCGCCGGGGGCCGTCTTGGAGCCGGCGCTCATGGTGGTGACCCCCAGCTCCACCACGTTGTCGCGGAAACGGGGACTCTCGCGCGTGGAGAGCGATATCTCGAGATCCTCGCTCAGGAGACGGTAGGCGGTGATGAGCTGCAACAGGTCGCGCTCGGTGGTGGGGTAGTTGGGCTGGAAACCCTCGCCCACGAACGGACGCAGACGCGGGAACGATATGGAGCACTTGGTGCGCCAGTATCTGTTCTGGATATAGTGTATGTGCAGGGCGGTGAAAAAGGCGTCGGTGCGCCAGTTCTCAAGCCCTATCAGGTTGCCTACCCCCACCTTGTATATGCCGGCGGCGCCCATGCGGTCGGGCGTTTCGAGCCGGTAACGGTAGTCGCGTTTGCGGCCCGCCGGATGGTAGAGGGGGTAACGCTTCTCGTTGTAGGTCTCCTGATAGACGCACACGGTGTGGAGACCGTGCTCAATGAGGCGGGCGTAGTCGGCCTCGTCGAGCGGCTGTACCTCTATGGAGGTCTGCTCGAAGTAGCGCGATACGGTGTCTATCGACTCGGCCATGTAGTCGACCCCGGCATGTTTGGGCGATTCGCCCGTCACCAGCAGTATGTGTTTGAACGGGTGGCCGCCGCTCTGTATGGCGCGCGCCTCCTCGGCTATCTGCTCCTGAGTGAGCGTGACTCGGCCTATATTATTCTTGCAGTTGAAACCGCAATAGATGCAGTGGTTGGTGCAGAAGTTGGAGATATAGAGCGGGGTATATATCTGCATGGTGCGCCCGAACCGGCGACGCGTGGCCTCGGCACTCATGCGGGCCATCTCCTCGAGATAACCCGATGCCGGCGATACCAGCACGGCGAAATCTTCGGGACCGACATTGACACCTTTGGCCAGCACGCGCTCCACGTCGGCGGGGGTGGCCCCCTCTATGAAGGCGGTCATCTTGTCCCAGTCCCATTTTTGTTTGTAGTCGTAGAATGTCATCGTTGTCAGTCGTTAAGAAATGCGGTCAGAGGGCTGGTGGCCGACGCCCTCTCGTTGACGGGAGCCGTGCCCGCCTCGTATGCGGTGCGTCCCGCCTCTACGGCCATCGCGAAGGCACGCCCCATAGCCACCGGATCTTTCGCTACCGCTATGGCGGTGTTGACAAGAACCGCATCGGCACCCATCTCCATGGCGGCGGCGGCCTGCGAGGGGGTGCCTATGCCGGCGTCGACCACCACGGGAACGTTGCTCTGCTCTATTATTATGCGCAGAAACTCCGCCGTGGCCAACCCCTTGTTGGAGCCTATGGGGGCACCGAGGGGCATGACGCATGCGGCGCCGGCATCCTCGAGCCGCTTGCAAAGCACGGGGTCGGCATGTATGTAGGGCATGACGACGAAACCGTCACGGGCCAGCTCCTCGCACGCCTTGAGCGTCTCCACCGCATCGGGCATGAGGTAACGCTGGTCGGGGTGTATCTCCAGCTTTATGAAATCGGTGCCCAAGGCCTCGCGTGCCAGACGCGCCGCGAAGACCGCCTCCTCGGCATTACGCACGCCCGAGGTGTTGGGCAGAAGCTCCACACCCGGGATGCGCAGGGCACGCAACATGCCGTCGTCGTCGTTTCTGAGGTCTATGCGTTTGAGGGCCACGGTGACAAGACCGCTACCGGTAGCCTCCACGGCCCGGGCCATAATCTCGTCGGAGGCGAACTTGCCGGTGCCCACGAAGAGACGCGAACGCATCGTGCGTCCGCCTATTGTCAACTCTTTCATCTTATTTGAAATATTTTTGAGTCAATTTCACGAATAGTTCCGTCGCCGCCACCGGGTCGGCACCGTGCGCTATGGCTCCCGCCACCGCCACTCCCCAAACACCGGTGGCAGCGAGCGTCTCGATGTCGTCGGGGGTTATCCCCCCTATGGCCACCACGGGAGGTATCGACGCGCCGCACGACGACAGCACCTCCCTATACCCCTCCGCACCCAACACGGGCGACAACCTCTTTTTGGTGGTAGTGTAGCGGAACGGACCGAGGCCTATGTAGTCGACACCCGCCTCTACGGCCGCCATTATATGGTCGGCAGTGTTGGCCGTGGCTCCTATTATGGCATCGCCCATGATGGCACGGGCCTCGGCGGGAGGCATGTCGTCGCGGCCCAAGTGTACGCCGTCGGCACCTACACGGGCGGCCACCTCCACGCGGTCGTCTATAAGGAGTATGCCTCCGCAGGCATGTATCGGTGTCAGAAGCATCTCGGCCGCCTCTGTCACCGCTCTGTCGGGAGCCTCTTTCATGCGCAGCTGCACCCATCTGCCGCCGCCGCAAAGAAACGACGCCACCTCTCTCGCTATCTCTGCGGGTGTGGCGCCTGTGGTGATATATTGAAGATGTGCTATTTCGTCTCTGTGTGCCATCTCTTCTCGAGTGCTATATAATTGGATAAGGTGGCTTCAGGGTCTATCCTTCCGCCGGATACCGCCCATAGCGAGCCTATCATCGCCGCACCTCCGAAGCCCATATCGCGGCACTGCGCTATATTGTCAGCGTCCACACCGCCGAGGGCTATCACGCGTCGCCGTTCATCCTCCGGCAACGACGACAGGAACGACTCTACACGCTCGGGCGCGAATGCCGACACATAACCCTTTTTGGAGCGGCTGTCGAAGACGGGGCTAAGGAACATATAGTCGGCTTTGCCCTCGGCGAGCACCGTGCTCACCTCGTCGAACGAGTGGCACGACACGCTCAGACGTCCGTGGCACCCGTCGCTCCTCTCGGCGAACCGTCTGTGGGTGCCGCCGAGGCCGTAACGCTCGCTCAGGACGGGGGAGTGGTGCAGGGTGAATCGGTCGAGCAACCGCCCGTCGCCTCCGCACAGCTCTCGAACCGCGCAGACTAATGGCTCGGGGTTATCCCTCCGAAGGTGTATCGACACCCCATCGCGACGGCAGAGCAGAGACAGAGCCTCACGCTCGCCGGCAAGCTCCTCGGGCAGTGTAATTACCGCTATCATCCCCCTTGGGTGGCTCTTATTATGGTTATCTTGTCGCCGTCGCTGAGGACGAAGCTGTGCCACGACGCGGCGGGGACTATTTTGGTGCCTACCGCAACGGCGCAACCTGCCGTAGATATGGACAGCGAGGCTATCAGATCATCTACGGTAGTGCCGTCGAAAACGACCTCTTCGTTATTTACATTGACTTTCATCATCTGATGGTTTGGTCTTTACAAAGGTAAGAAAAAGAACAGAACGATGAAAGGAAGAGGGGCTTTTCGATATGGATTGCGGGGCTATTTTTGAGGTTATTCGTTTTTGGGGAGGGTGGTTTTTTTGAGGTTATTCTCGTTGGTTGCGGCCCTTGCGTGCCTTTATAGGTTGGTGAATTACGGGAAGAAATTTTCGGGGTGTTCGGGGCGGGCATGTCGTCTGAACACTCGAGCTGTCGGTGTGTTCACGCGGGATAGCATGCCGGTGGCTTTTAGTTAATGCGCTTTTTTACAGGAGGTTTG